>JAOZLU010000735.1 GCA_029934695.1 Desulfobacterales bacterium
ATGGAAGGCCGCCTTTCTTCGGAAAACAATTATGAAATGGAGGCCCATCTTTCAGAGTGTGATATGTGTCTGGAAAGCTTCATAGTGGGAAAAAATCTTTCCCTGAGCGGCCCGCCTGAACTGGAACATGCGCCGATCCATGTCACACAGGCAGCGATCAGCCTTGTGGCAGATATGAATACGCCTCCATTGGATTTACTTGTGAAAAGAACAGGGGCGTTTGCCAAAGACATTTACGCAAAGGTTTCAGATTATATTGCCCCGGTCTTCTGGGAGGACAGTTTTGCCATCCGAGGTGAAGAATCCATATCTGAAGATTGCTTTCATATCAGGAAAAAATTTAAAGAATCGGGAATGGAAACGGAAATTGAAATTGAAAAAACAGGTGAAGACAAGGCAAACATCCGGGTCATTCTGGCAGGTTCCGCAAGAGAGGACACAAATATCAGGGCAACCCTGAAAAAAGATGACAGGGAAATATCCTCACTTCTTTTTGATGAAAATTATACCCTTTTTGAAAACATCCCCTTTGACCATTATGATCTTATTTTTACCAGACACGGCCAGGAACTCGGAAGTTATGCCTTTACGCTGAGGGAGCCTTCTCATGAAAAAGACTGAGCCTCAGACAGAACCGGACGACTCACAGCCTATTGAAGTCACGCTTTATCTTGAAGTGGCACGGGTCGCGGACCGCCTGAAGATCAGCGCGTACGAACAATTCTTAGGCGAGGCTGGAACCGTCCGGCACTATGAGGAAATACCCATTCCCATTGACACCATTGACAGCCGATGCCGTGAGATTGCAGACACCCTGAACAAATCCAATCGCAGGGGCCGTGTGTCCCGTGACATACTGGTGAAACTCAGGGAAATCGGGCAGATTTTTTTTGATGATCTCTTTACATATAATGCCAAAGAGAGCGTCAGAAAGACCTCCGCGGAGCATCTGATTCTGAACCTTGACGATACCCTGGTGCATATTCCGTGGGAACTCCTGCATGACGGAAAGCAGTTTCTCTGCCAGCGGTTCAGCATGGGGCGTCTGGTCAGGACAAAACAGAATGTTCCGGGCAACGGCAGGTCCCGCAAACTCGCCCGGCCTTTGAAGATGCTCATATTGGCAGACCCCGGGGGGGACCTGAACGGCGCATATTCGGAAGGAACCCAGTTGCGGGATTATATTGATCAGCAGCAGGATACCGTGAATGTGTCTTTACGCACCCAAGATATCACCTCCGATTTTATCCGTGAAAAAATACGAAATTACGATTTTGCCCACTACGCGGGACATTCTGACTATGACCGGGAAAATCCCGCGGAAAGCGGATGGCGACTGAACCAGGGAAGGTTCCGGGCACAGGAGATTATGAAGATGGCCGGCACAGGCATCATGCCCTCCCTGATTTTTTCAAATGCCTGCCAGTCTGCCAGAACAGAAGGGTGGGAAATAAAAGAGTCTTTTCACGATGAGATATTCGGGCTGGCCAATGCCTTTGTTCTGGCCGGTGTCAAACATTATGTGGGAACCTTCTGGGAGATACTGGACGAACCGAGCAGACGGTTTGCCCTGGAATTTTACAGGCATCTGCTTTCAGGCGAGAGTGTGGGGGAGGCCGTGCGACATGCCCGCCTGACCCTGATACAGGAATATGGTGAGGAAACCATTGTGTGGGCAAGCTATCTTCTTTACGGAGACCCCACATTCAATTATATGGATCAGGTCAGGGAGGAGAGGTCAGAGGCGAGGGATGAGAGGTCAGAGGGGAGCGGGCAGCGGGCAGCTTCTCCGGGGAAAAAGATCAGGGCGCAGGAAGATGTAATTGATTTTTCTCAGGGCAGGGGGAGAAAAAAGAACCGCGGCCGTGGGCTGCTGACGTTGGCAGGAGGAGTGATTCTGATGGCGGCCCTTTTGTTGTGGGCCTATTCGGGGATATTTAAAAAAGACACACTTGAATTTGAAAGCGTGGCACTGACAGCTTATCATGCAGGAAATTTTGAGAAAGCCCTGCGCGCCTGTAAAATAATTGAGGAAAAAAATCCCCATATCCGGCTGACATATCTGATCCGGGGAGATATTTATCTGAGACAGGGAAAACTGGATGCTGCCCAGGCCGAATATCGGCAGGCAACAGACGTTTTAAAAGGGACAGACCGGCAAAAGGCCAGGGCGTTTATCGGATTGGGACGCATCGCCTCGGTCCGGAAACAGACGGATGCAGCTCTGGAATATTACCGCGAGGCAACAGACGCAGCCCCCGGGAGCGAGCTGGGATATCTGTCTCAGGCTCTGCTGATGAATGACAGCGGAAATTCCGGAGAGAGTCTGGAAATTCTTGAGCAGGCAGCGGGACTGGCTCCGGAAAGTCGGCTGATTGCGTCCGTGATAAAGGATATTCGCAAGAAGGTCATGGTTTCCCAGGACCAGGAAAAACAGGCGCGTATCAGTGGAATGGTCAAAGACCTGCTGGAGCGTGCAGATTCCATGCCCGAAGCTTTGCCGTCCGATGGCTGGACATCCGCACCCCTGACCTTGTGGATCATGGAGTTTGAAACCCGGGGATATGCTGTTCAGGAAGGGGAAGACCGTCTCCTTGCCGCGGGCATTGCCGATGCCCTGATTGAGCAGGGCCATGTCCAACTGGTGGAACGTGCGCTTCTGGACAGCCTGCTGAAAGAATTGAAGTTGGGAACTTCCAGACTGATTGATCGCAACTCGGCGTTGTCACTTGGAAAACTTCTGGCGGCAAAGCTGATTCTGTCCGGTCAGATTGTTTATTCCGGCCCTCAGACCCAGGTATCCATGCGGATGATTGAATCTGAAACCGGGCTGATTTCAGCGGCCGTCAGTGAAACCTTCGGAGGGGCTGTTCCGGGCGCTGTCCTGGCAGAGAGGCTGAGTGAAAAATTAGTGAACAAAATAAAAAAACTGTATCCATTCCGCGGTGTTATCTCAGAAGTGAAAGGGGATATTGCCTTTCTCAGTATCGGGCAGAAAATAGGGGTTGCAATCGGACAGCAGTTCAGGGTAATAGATAACGATGATGTTATTTTGGAGGTTGTTTCTGTGGAAATGGACAGGTCTGTTGCCAAAATATCAAAAGGCGACAAGGGACTTGACAGGGGACAGCAGGTTGAGGCATTTTGAATGTAGGGTGGGTGGAGCGAAGCGAAACCCACCTTGTGCGGATGTCCTGGCAA
>JAOZLU010000736.1 GCA_029934695.1 Desulfobacterales bacterium
GTTTCAATCCTTGTTTTAATGGATAGCTGACTCAAACAGGGCTTTTCGGGAGCATTCATTACCGGGCGATGGAGTTTCAATCCTTGTTTTAATGGATAGCTGACTCAAACAAATCTGGTGTCCCCGAAAAAACCAGAACTGCCTTGTTTCAATCCTTGTTTTAATGGATAGCTGACTCAAACGAGGTACGAGGAAAAGCAAGCCCGTCCGTGGTCACGTGTTTCAATCCTTGTTTTAATGGATAGCTGACTCAAACCGCCATTGAGTCAGGGATTCTGATGCCCGTCTCCTGCGTTTCAATCCTTGTTTTAATGGATAGCTGACTCAAACTAGAACCTACAGCAGATGACGAGGACGATGATGACTGGTTTCAATCCTTGTTTTAATGGATAGCTGACTCAAACAACCTATTATCCAGGAAAAGGCTCCAGAGCCTGATCCGTTTCAATCCTTGTTTTAATGGATAGCTGACTCAAACCCGTGTTTGGGGCTGATGAGTTTGATCACCGCAGGGGTTTCAATCCTTGTTTTAATGGATAGCTGACTCAAACAATCCTACCACCTACCCTCGACAAACACCCTTCAAGTTTCAATCCTTGTTTTAATGGATAGCTGACTCAAACCGCCACAGCATATCAGACCGGGCGTTATAAGCAGAGTTTCAATCCTTGTTTTAATGGATAGCTGACTCAAACGCTGAAAAAAGAGATGTCGAAAAAAGCCGCTGCGGTGTTTCAATCCTTGTTTTAATGGATAGCTGACTCAAACATATTCAACATTGGTTTTAAGTTGTGTTGTTATCAGTTTCAATCCTTGTTTTAATGGATAGCTGACTCAAACCCATAAAAAATACATGGATGCTATATCCAAAGTAGGTTTCAATCCTTGTTTTAATGGATAGCTGACTCAAACTACAACCTTTTCACTCTGAGCGGATATCCCCATGGCGTTTCAATCCTTGTTTTAATGGATAGCTGACTCAAACTGACCTGATGATGGCGGGTCCTGTAAGGATCCTTTGTTTCAATCCTTGTTTTAATGGATAGCTGACTCAAACGCCCTGATTGGAAGCGCTGCGGCTGCATTTTTTCCTGGTTTCAATCCTTGTTTTAATGGATAGCTGACTCAAACAGAGAAAAAGCGGTCGCAGACCTTCGGCTGCTACGTGGTTTCAATCCTTGTTTTAATGGATAGCTGACTCAAACGAACATGAACGAAGTGGCTGATGGAGTTGTAACTGAGTTTCAATCCTTGTTTTAATGGATAGCTGACTCAAACTTCGCCTATTTGATACAATAGGTGACTGCTGTTTAGTTTCAATCCTTGTTTTAATGGATAGCTGACTCAAACCTGGACTATGTTATAAATATGCATTTTATCCTTTCTAGTTTCAATCCTTGTTTTAATGGATAGCTGACTCAAACATAAGATGACATCAGAAGACGCTTTGAGATTATTCGGGTTTCAATCCTTGTTTTAATGGATAGCTGACTCAAACCGCGTCACCCACCGTTCCCCGTTGTGATCAAGAATCTGTTTCAATCCTTGTTTTAATGGATAGCTGACTCAAACAGCCCTCATTGAAAGGTGTGAAATTGTAGAGGATGAGTTTCAATCCTTGTTTTAATGGATAGCTGACTCAAACCTTTACCTAAATTCTAACACAAAAAATTTAACTGTGTTTCAATCCTTGTTTTAATGGATAGCTGACTCAAACAGGTTTAGTTCCTCCTTTATGTTTATATTGTTTTAGTTTCAATCCTTGTTTTAATGGATAGCTGACTCAAACTCTCAAACTCCCGCAGCTTGCTAGCTGCATTGTTTGGTTTCAATCCTTGTTTTAATGGATAGCTGACTCAAACAGCGGATTGCCGAAGCTCTTGAACAGATGGCTGTTGTGTTTCAATCCTTGTTTTAATGGATAGCTGACTCAAACTGGAGATCAGCACTCTGATGTGTTCCGGGTGTGTGTGCGTTTCAATCCTTGTTTTAATGGATAGCTGACTCAAACCTTTGCGTTCTGTGATCAGCGCAAGCAGGCGGTCAAGTTTCAATCCTTGTTTTAATGGATAGCTGACTCAAACGGGGATTGAGTCTGTTGATTGCAGTCCGTTTGTGATGTTTCAATCCTTGTTTTAATGGATAGCTGACTCAAACTTTTATGAGAGCGGATATCCTCATTGGCATATTCTTTGTTTCAATCCTTGTTTTAATGGATAGCTGACTCAAACAACCGCTCCCAATGAGCATGGAGAGCGAAATCACGCGTTTCAATCCTTGTTTTAATGGATAGCTGACTCAAACCAGGCAGTATGCTGATTTTGGTTAAGTAGTATTACTAAGTTTCAATCCTTGTTTTAATGGATAGCTGACTCAAACATGCTAGGGGGCTGGGGGCTCTTGCCCCTGAAAGAGTGTTTCAATCCTTGTTTTAATGGATAGCTGACTCAAACATTCCCTGGCATGGAGATTGGCATTATAGTTATCAGTTTCAATCCTTGTTTTAATGGATAGCTGACTCAAACCTTGAATATTCCGTGTATGAAACCGAATCCTCGGGTTTCAATCCTTGTTTTAATGGATAGCTGACTCAAACAGAAGGGGAAAAGGCAGGCAAAGAGGCAGCCGAGGCGTTTCAATCCTTGTTTTAATGGATAGCTGACTCAAACGTTCGCCTAATTTTTCTAGGTTTTTTAGGAGATAATGTTTCAATCCTTGTTTTAATGGATAGCTGACTCAAACCTGCCTGTAGCAAAAAATCGGTTCGGCATACTGCTGTTTCAATCCTTGTTTTAATGGATAGCTGACTCAAACAGCATTTCCGCCCAACTCCCCGGCCGTAGGGGTTATCGTTTCAATCCTTGTTTTAATGGATAGCTGACTCAAACCTCTGCGAATTCGCCGGAGTTGTCCGGTTCCCCTGCGTTTCAATCCTTGTTTTAATGGATAGCTGACTCAAACTCATCACTTGCAAACTGGTTGCGGACAGGTGCAGTGAGTTTCAATCCTTGTTTTAATGGATAGCTGACTCAAACATGAAAAAGTTATAACACCTAAAATTTATGAATGTGGTTTCAATCCTTGTTTTAATGGATAGCTGACTCAAACTTGTTTTTGTTGGGAAATAGTCTCCATTCATTCTCAAGTTTCAATCCTTGTTTTAATGGATAGCTGACTCAAACCAAAAATTTCGGCAAAA
>JAOZLU010000737.1 GCA_029934695.1 Desulfobacterales bacterium
AGAGGGGGATATGGGGAAGAAGCATATATATACAGATGCTTTTTCCTTATAATCCATGGTTATGCCTCTTAACACAAAAAATAAGGAGATAAAACGGTGAGGAGGAAACGCTATTTGAAAGCCGGGTTTCTGATTCCGATTTTCGGGGTGTTGGTTATGGCTTCCGGCGCATTCGGGACGGGTGATGTCGATGACAATGAGGGAGTTGATCTTCGTGACACCATTACGGTGCTTCAGATTTGTGCGGGAATGGAAGCTGATGTGAACGCTGAATATGAGGGAAAAATCGGTCTGAAGGACGCAATATTCGCCTTGCAGGTTGTGGCGGGCATCATCTTTCTGCCCAAGGAACCCGGCGATCTGGGAATGCCCGATGATTACGAACAGACAATGAAAAGCTTCATAGACTCCTTCCCGGACACGGGTTCTTATGAAAATTCCGTCGCTCAATTGCCGGAAACCTTCGACTGGCGGGACAAAGGGGTTGTGACGCGGGCAAAGGATCAGAGACACATAACACCGGCGGATGATCAGGGCTGGTGCGGCAGTTGCTGGGCTTTTGCCGCTGTCGGCGCTCTCGAATCGAAAATACTGATGGCCGGAGGTCCCGAATATGACCTGTCCGAGCAGCAGCAGATTTCATGCAACACCTATCATTACGGATGCTGCGGAGGCTATCTGAATGCCGCCGTCTTCTGGCGTGACAGGGGCTCTCTGAGAGAAAGCTGCACGGGTTACGGCGATTATGGAACCACAACAGGATCGTGCGGTTGCAGAGACGAGCCGCCCTACATTCACTGTTCAAAAGTGTCCTGCGGCAATCTGGACACATGCGGGGAACTGTCTTATCGGACTGATGAACATTACACGGTAAATACCGGAGACGGAAACGAGGTCAGACTGTCCCTCACGGAAGACGGTCCTGCCACTTTCAGATTTGACACATGGACGGACTTTTTCGATTTCTGGAACTACGGTTCTCACGGTCAGGTTTACAGGCAGTCAGGCGGCGTTCAGAAAGGCGGACACGCTGTTCTGCTCATCGGGTGGGATGACGGCAGGGGCGCGTGGCTTTGCAAAAACAGCTGGGGAGAAAGAAACGGTCCCAACAATGACGGCACGTTTTACATTGCCTATTCGGGTCACGGCAACAATCTGTATTTCGGCATGTCGAATTTCACAATAACGGACACGGCTCCCACGACCACGACAACCACCAGTTCGACCACCACGACGAGTACGACAACGACAACTGTCGAGCCGAGTACCACGACAACGACAATTTCGAGTACAACCACAACGACAAGCTCCACCACAACGACGGTTTCAACAACCACAACAACAATTCCGCAGGGAGACTGCCTGATTTTGCAAAACGAGACAGTCACCGGAACAAAATATGAGACAGCGGACCACTGCATCAGAGCGGGATCCGGTTATGTTGTCGAATCCGGCGGCGATGTGACAATGGAAGCCGGAGCAATTTATCTGGAACCCGGTTTTCAAGCAAAAACGGGCAGCAAATTTCGTGCGACTGCCAAATAGCAAAGGAGGAATAAAGCCATGAAAAAGGCTATTGTTTTTACAGTGTTTGTTTTGTTTTCTTTGTTGAATGTCGGAACTTTGATTGCAGCCGACTGGACGGATGGGACAGGAGGATCCATTTATTACAACGGAGGTAATGTCGGTATTGGTAAGACAATCCCGGAAACCAAACTCCATGTGTATTCTGAAAACGGTGCGGGGGCTATCATATCGCAAGGCTCTTTAAGTAGTGGCACGGAAGATTGGTTTGAACCCGATTATCCTACTCTTTCCGTAATACGTCACGCTTCACGAAAAGGAGCAAATATCGCTCTCGGAAATCAGGATGACAATTTTTATCTTTATGGAAGCCACGCTTCATTTATGATTTATAATCCTTCCAAAGAATTGATATTCCGAATTAACGCTGATGATGGAAACGTAGGTATCAGAACATCGAAACCGCAATCAGAATTGGCAGTAAACGGAACGATAACGGCAAAAGAGGTTGTCGTTACCACTGAGGGCTGGTCAGATTATGTTCTCAAAGATGACTACAAACTTATGCCTCTTGACGAACTGGAAAGAAGCATAGAAAAAAACGGTCATCTGCCCGATATTCCGTCTGCCGAAGAGGTTAAAAAGAACGGTGTCAGCGTGGGAGAGATGCAGGCAAAGCTTTTGCAGAAAATTGAGGAGCTAACTCTGCATGTGATTGAGCAGAACAAGAAAATTGGGAAACTGGAGCAGCTTCAGAAAGAAAATGAAGTGTTAAGAAAGCGGGTTGCGAGCCTGCAAAATACCGAATAAACCGGAGCAGGATGACAAGGATTTTCATATATCCGTAAAAATTCGTGTCATCCCTTCTCCACAGAGGCTGAAGGAGTATGATATGTTACTGGCTGAATTGGAAATGAGATTCATAAGACCGCTCCCCGTGTCGGACAAATTGCAGCTCATTGCGGACATAACGAAGATGCTGCAAGAGGAACGCCCGGAGAAATATTTTGAGAGAGGAGTCACCTATCCGGTCATGACACCTACAGTCACGCCGGATGACACCTCATATAAGGGAGCCTACCGGCTTCAGCAGCTTTGGGAGGAGAGTGACAACGTATGAAATATCATTACACCCCTTCTCCGGCATTTCCCCACCTGCGCGGGGGAATGCCTTTAACAGAGATTGCTCTTTATCACGGAGGGCATGAGATCACCGTTACGGCTCTGGTGGATTCCGGGGCGGCGATGTCGGTTTTGCCGTATGATGTGGGCTTGGAACTGAGGCTTGTATGGGAGGATCAGAAAGTTCCGGTTGATGTCGGGGGAGTCCTGAAAAACGCCTCCGCATACGGGGTGCTTGTACGAGGAGAGATTTCTCCGCTTCCTCCGGTTGCGCTGGTGTTTGCATGGGTGGATCGTACAAGCGATCAAATACGGACGATTCTCGGGCAGATGAATTTCTTTCATCATTACAAAATTATCTTTGAAGCGTACAATGAGACATTTGAAATCATCCCGCGAGAAGTGAATTGAACAAAAAACAGATTATAAATATTTAAAATAACGAGTAAAATGAGGCATAACCAATCATTGCAGCGGACGGCGGGGGCGTGTCCTTAATTGAAGGGGTTTGCTAAAGCCCCCGCCGCCGCTGAACTCAATCGTTAT
>JAOZLU010000738.1 GCA_029934695.1 Desulfobacterales bacterium
ATTCCGAGATACCGTCGCGGGTTTCCCGCACAGACGTCACATGGGGCATTCCCGAAGGAGATCCTTACGGTTATTTCGTCCTCTTCAATACAAATCCCGGCCACACCTTTGACGGCCTGAACCCGGACGGGGAGCATGTCACACGGAGAAGCTTCACAAGTCCCGACTTTGCAACGTCCCGGCCGGACGATGTCGCATATTATTTCCACATTGCGGCCGCTGACGGAAAGGGGGAGATCGGCTCCACGGTCACCGCCGGCCCGTACCGCATTGACGTGGTCCGGCAGGCGGGTTTCCCCACTTTTCTCTGCGCCTCTGCGGGAGATATAAAATGGGGGAATGCGTTTTTTCCGAGTCCCCAAGTTCAAGGCTCCCCTAAATCCGTTATAATCAGAAAATATTTTATACATCTCCACAGAATCCATGGATTCCCCGCAAAACCTTATAATCAGTTAAAAAGAAATCAGATATCAGCTTTTTAAAAAAAGTGCTCTGTACAGGACAAAAAAATGGGTGTCAGGAGAAACCCGGCTTTTCCCCGATAGAAGGAAAATGCCTGCTCATATAGAAAAAACCCGGGTTTCTTTTTCACATGCAAATTTTTGTCCTGTACACAGAAAAAAGTGTTGAAATTCATATCCTGTTATGCTATTTGAATCATTTGGAGATTAAAGTTAAACTGATTATAACGGATTTAGGGGAGCCTGTTAATGTGCCCGTAAACTTGAACCTGAACCTGAATCCCGGCATGAACACTCATTTGCGACAGCGTATGAGTTCAAGTTCAAGGCTCCCCTAAATCCGTTATAATCAGAAATTAAAAAACAGTTTTGATTAACCGATGACAGAGGATAATTTTATGGATTCAGATAGAAGACAGTACAATCGGATGTTTTTTTCCAAACAGGACGGGCCTGTGGCATTTTTCACGTTTCCTGACCCTCATGAAAAAACAATCAGTGCGATTGTGATGGATTTAAGTCTGGGGGGACTGGGGCTGAGTATCAGGAAAAACGAAAATATGGTAAATATAGGGGATCATCTGATCCTCACCAAAATCAAAGGCTCAACAGGTTTGCAGACGATTGCCAATATTGAAACAAAAGTCAGATGGATTCAGAATTATGAAAATTTTGATCATATCCTGTTTGGCTGTGAGTTCCTGAATGCCTCGGAGAGTCTCAGGGAACAAATCCAGCAGTTTATTAATTCGTGGGCAGAGGATGCAGCGGTCCGGAGATGAAGATGAACTCAAATCGTAATGTATATTTGAAGATGAGGACGCTGGAGGAAGCCCGGGAAATCCTTTTTAAGGCGTTTTCACTGGCCGGAGATGCTTTGGCAAGTGAGACAGTCTCAGTTCCGGACGCTGTGGGGCGGGTGCTTGCAGAACCGGTAACCGCAAAACTCTCCTCCCCCAATTTTCATGCCGCGGCAATGGACGGCGTCGCTGTCAGAGCGGAATCCACCTTTGGCGCAGGTGAGACAAGGCCGAAAGAGCTGGCCATCGGCAAAGACGCATTTTATGTGAATACGGGAAATGTGCTTCCTGAAAATACCAATGCCGTGATTATGATCGAGCATGTCAATACACTGGATGAGAGCCGTATTGAAATCGAATCTTCGGCATTTCCATGGCAGAACATCCGGAAGATGGGAGAGGATATTGTGACCACGGAACTGCTCTTTCCCCGGAATCATAAAGTCACTCCCTACTGCGTGGGCGCGTTGCTGTCAGGAGGGGTTTTTTCAGTCTCTGTAAGAAAAAAACCGGAGGTGCTGATTATCCCCACAGGCTCGGAACTGGTGGACTGGGAAAAGGGAGATTTCGATCTCAGGCCGGGCCAGGTCATTGAAAGCAATTCTTATGTTCTGGGCAAGCTGACCGAATCCTGCGGCGGCGCATACATGCGTCACCGGATATTAACGGATGATGTGGAAAACATCAGGCAGGCGGCTGAGGATGCGGTAAACAGCGATTTTGATATGGTGCTTATTGACGGCGGGTCATCCGCGGGGTCTGAGGATTACGCAAAACGTGTGATCAGCGAACTGGGGGAGGTGCTTGTCCACGGTGTGACCATCATGCCCGGAAAGCCGGTTATCATCGGCAAAGTCAGGGACAAACCCGTTTTTGGCATACCTGGATATCCGGTGTCGGCCATCATCGCGTTTGAGCAGTTTGTCCGTCCCCTGATATGCCGGATGCTGGGGCAGCCGGATGTTCAACGTGAAAATGTTCAGGTTGAGCCTACACGGAAGATCCCGTCAAAACTCGGGGTGGAAGAATTTTTGCGGGTAAAACTCGGCATCGTTGGGAAGCGGGTGGTGGCGACTCCTCTGCCCAGGGGTGCGGGATGTATCACCTCCATCACTCAGGCAGACGGAATTATCCGCATCCCCAATCATTTTGAAGGGCTGCAGGAAGGCAAGCCGGTGACTGCCGAACTGCTGGGTCCGGTATCTTCCCTTTCCGACACCATTGTTGTGGTCGGAAGCCATGACAACACATTGGATATTCTGGCAGATGAGCTGAAGGCAAGGCACTGCCATCTCACTCTTTCCTCAAGTCATGTCGGGAGCATGGGCGGGCTGATGGCTCTCAAAAGAGGAGTGTGTCATCTGGCCGGTTCGCATCTGCTGGATGCCGAAGACGGGTCTTACAACATCTCATATATCAAAAAATACCTGCCCGGTATCAGAGTGAGACTGGTCAATCTTGTTTTCAGGGAGCAGGGCCTGATCATGGCTCCGGGGAATCCCAAGAGAATCAGAGACATCAGGGACCTCAGTCGTGAGGATGTGTCATTCATAAACAGACAGTCCGGGTCTGGCACGCGGATTCTCCTGGACTACCGCCTGAATCAGTGCAATATGGACCCCCAAGCGATAAAAGGGTATGAAAACGAGGAATTCACCCACATGTCCGTGGCAGTGGCGGTGTTGAGCGGTACCGCTGATGTCGGGCTGGGCATTTATGCGGCGGCAAAGGCGCTGAACCTCGACTTTATTCCTGTTGTCACGGAGCAGTATGACCTTGTGATTCCTGAAGAGCATTTTGAATCAGAAAATATCAGGATTCTTATTGAAGCCATAAACACCGGAAGATTTAAGAAACGGGTTGAGGCGTTGGGGGGATACAGCACTGAAAAAACTGGATGTTTGATGTTTGATGTTTGATGTTTGATG
>JAOZLU010000739.1 GCA_029934695.1 Desulfobacterales bacterium
GTCTGGGCCTGGGGAGACAACAGCGACGGCCAGCTCGGGGACGGAACCACCGAAACCAGACTGATTCCGATCCGAGTTCCCGGACTTCCCCAGGCCACATTTGTGGCGGCCGGAGCAGGCCACAGTCTCGCTGTTCTGAGCGGTTCTCTCTATGCCTGGGGATACAACGGAGACGGCCAGCTCGGAAACGGCACGACCGATTCCGCTTCCTCGCCGGTTCAGGTTTCAGGTATCACCGGCATCACAAAAGTGGCCGCGGGAAACGCGCACAGTCTCGCCCTGAAAGACGACGGCACTGTCTGGTCTTATGGAAACAATGACGAGGGCCAGCTCGGAGAGGGGAGCACCTTTCCCTCTGAGACTCCGATTCAGGTCACAGGACTTGCCGGCATCACAGATATCGCAGCCGGACATTCCCACAGTCTGGCCCTGAAATCGGACAGCACACTCCGGGTCTGGGGAGACAACGGATTCGGGCAGATAGGAGACGGAACCGGAACAGACGCTGTCTCACCGGTTCAGGTTCTCAGCGATGTGACGAAAATCGCCGCGGGAGATTACCACAGCCTGGCCGTGAAATCTGACGGCACAGTCTCTGCCTGGGGGGACAACAGTTACGGCCAGCTCGGAACCGGGACCACAGATGCCGCAGACACGCCGGCGCAGATTCCCGGGCTGACCGGTGTCACCGGCATAAGCGCGGGAGATGGTTACACTCTGGCCCTCATGTCTGACGGAACCGTCCGGGCCTGGGGAGACAACAGCTTCGGCCAGCTCGGAGACGGAACGACCGCCGAGCGTCATATCCCTGTCCAAGTTCCGGGACTCACCGGAATAACGGGCATCGCGGCAGGCGGAAGCCAGAGTTTTGCCCTGAAAGACGGAAAACTCTGGAAATGGGGCGGCGGAGTGAGAAACCCTGTGCAGGTGAACATAGCACCGATAATCACCGCACCAGGCGATCTGACAACCGAGGAAAGAACCCCGCTCACCATCACCCTGAGCCATCTCACCGTGACGGACCCGGACAGCACCTGGCCGGATGATTTCACCCTGTCAGTCTGGGACGGGCAGAACTACAGCCGTTCAGGAACAGTGATCACGCCTTCGGCCGGATTTCTTGGAGATCTGACAGTGCCGGTCAGCGTGACGGACGGAATTGAAAACAGCAATCTGCTCAGTCTCACGGTGACTGTGGCCAACAGTTCCAACATCACACCGGAGATCACCGGGCAGACCGGAACATTGTCCGCAATCCAGGGAACCGCACTGACCGTCAGGCTGGAAGACCTCCGGGTGACGGACGACAACAGCTATCCTGACGATTTCACCCTGACTGTTCAGCCCGGATCAGATTACACCTTTTCGGAGAACACAGTCATCCCTGATCCCGCTTTTTCCGGGGAACTGAAAGTCGGGATTGTTGTAAGTGACGGAACTGATGTCAGCGAGGCTTTCGAGATCACAGTCGCCGTGGCTGCGAAAAGCACGGACGCACCTGAGATCACGGGACAGTCCGATCTCTCCGCCATATCCGGATCGCCGCTTCCCCTCACCCTGGCGAACCTGACCGTGACGACAAACTCTGGCTGGCCCGACGACTTCGTGCTGACGGTGTATGAAGGGGAGAACTATGCCCTGACCGGCAGCACGGTCACGCCGGATACGGACTTCACCGGGGATATCTCCGTGCCGGTCAGCGTGAGTGACGGAGTGAATGAGAGCAATGTCTTCCTTCTCACGATCACCGCTGCCGGAAGAACAGCAGGCAAGGAGATCACCGGAACCGTGGCCGACGACAAAGGCGATGCGGTGGGCGGTGTAACGGTCATTGCCCGAAACCCGGATATCGAAGGCGAAGACGGCGTCATCACCGTTGTCACCGATGCGGACGGCAAATACACGCTACCTGTGAGCGGCGGCAACTGGGAAATTCAGGTGGTGCAGAATGCCACGGCTGACTGGTTCAGCCCGAATCCCGAAACTGTGACATTTGCGAATGACAACACCGACCAGAGCGGAGAGCAGAATATCACCCTTGAGACCGAGGTTGTACGTCTGACCGGAACGGTGACCGCGGACGGCAACGCCGTCGGCGGCGAAAACGTGACGATCAGGGTCAGCAATCCTGACACCGGACTGGTACGGGACTTCCATCCGGATGAGAACGGAGACTATTCCTTCCCCGTTCCCCCCGGAAGCTATGAGATCACGGTCATTCCGGATCAGACGGAATATCCCGGGTATTCCCCGTCATCGGCTTCAATCGTCAGGGCAGATCAGGTCGGAGGTGAGGTCACGGTGACAGAGACAGATATGCCGGCCCGGAACTCGGTGATCCGGGGTGTGGTAAAAGATGGCAGCGGGAACGGAATCCCCGGGGTTCCTGTGGATATATGGGATCCTGTGACAGAGGCCCGGTTCACCGCGGTCACGGATGCGGACGGGAATTACGAGCTTGCCCTGCCGGCCGGGGAATATCTGATCATGCCGTCTGTGACTCCCGGCTCGAATGTCTTCTTCCAGGAAGGACCGCAGCGGGTGACACTCGCTGAGGGGGCCGAGGGGACGGCCGGTGAGATTGAGATGGAATCAGCCCCCCACACCATCATCGGAAGCATAAGAAGCACGACCGGAAAGGTTCTCAGGGATGCGGACGGGTGGGCCTACGGCCGCCTCGGAGACAGCCCCCGCGCGGTCGCCAAGACCCGGGTGAAAAGAGGTGAGTTCACCCTGAACGTGCCGGCCGGAACCCTGTTCGTGGGGCTTGAACTGGCCCCCGGAAGCGGCTATTCCTTCGCGGATGAGAAGGAGGCGTCCCTGGGCAGACGGAAGGCGGACGGATCCGGCACAGCCGGAGCCGCAGTCTCGGAGATGCTGAAATACGAACACACAGTCCGGGTTGGCAACGCACGGGCTGCCAAAAGGGTCACGATCATCCTGGAGGCCAATGACGCGTCCATAAAAGGTGTGCTTCAGGATGCGGACGGGAAGCTGGTCAGCGATGTTCCCGGGCGTGTTCTCGCGACCCCCGCAGGGGAGAAAAGCGCGGCCCAGACATGCGACATAAGGGGCGGAAGATTTGAGTTCATGGTCTCGGAGGGCGTGTGGAACCTGAGCTACGAACTTGACACGGCCCGGTACATGCGCTCTCCGCCCCTGCCCGTCCGGGTCAGTGCCATCA
>JAOZLU010000154.1 GCA_029934695.1 Desulfobacterales bacterium
TTTCACCATCCTGAAGGAGACAAAACAGATTATTGAAAATTTGCTGGATCAGGCTGAGAAATAAATCTGATTTATCCCTCGGCTTTTCTCTGGCATTAAAATTCACCTCCCTACGGACAAATGCTCATATTTTGTTTTGATCTGATCCATGATAATTAAAGCAATTTTCAAAGCATCACGCCCCATCTGCCCTGTAACCTCCGAAGTTTCCCGTCTGCTGACCGCTCTTACAAAAGACTTCAGTTCATCTTCCAGTGCGTCGCCCTCTGTGAAACATGTATGACTGATCTCCATGCCGGGTATCAGATTCGCCAAATCCAGGTTCGGAATTTGGAATTCGGAATATTCCCCGGTTTCGCTGTCTTTAGCATTCTGGCGGACAACGGTGATCTCCCGACTTGCAAAATCCACAGACACATAAGCGTCTTTCTGAAACAGCCTGATTTTCCTTTCGTTTTTCATCGAAATTCTGCTTGCAGTGACATTGGCGATGCATCCGTTTGCAAATTCAAGCCGTGCATTTGCAATATCAACGTGCTTGGAAATAATCGGAGCACCTGAGGCGTGAATATGCTTCACCTCTGATTTGACAAAGTTCATGATAATATCAATATCATGGATCATCAGATCAAGGACCACGCTCACATCCGTGCCCCGCCCTTTGTGGATGCTCAGGCGGTGCGATTCGATGAACATCGGCGTTTTTACAATATCCCGGAGGGCAACCACCGCGGGATTGAATCGCTCAAGATGTCCCACCTGCATGATACGCCCCCCTGATTCGGCAATCTTAATCAGTTCATTCGCCTCCTCAACAGTTGTGGTCATTGGTTTCTCTATGAGAACATCCATGCCATTTTCCAAAAAATCTTTGCTGACAGAAAAATGTTCAGGTGTCGGCACAACAATGCTGACAGCATCTGCTTTTCCGATAAGCTCCTGATACGACTGATATGCCTTCACGCCAAATTTTCCAGCGACCTCTTCAGCCTGTGAGGCATTGATATCAACGACCCCCACAAGTTCCACACCATCCATCCGTGCATACTTTTCCGCATGAAATTTTCCCAGATAGCCCACGCCGATAACGCCGACGCGAAGACGGGGGACTTTTGGGTCACGAGTTTTAAGTCTTAAGTTTTCAGTTTTAAGTTCCGAGTTTCCAGTTTCGAGCTTCGAGCTTCGAGTTTCGAGTTTCGAGTTTCGAGTTTCGAGTTTTGACTCTCCGTTGCGGGCCACGATGGATATGCCGGATTTGTTCGCGAAAGCGATCATTTCTTCCCGGTCAAATACGACAGTTCTGCCTGCTTCAATAACAAGCACCTTTGCGCCTGCCTCATGCATGATCCGGATGGTTTCCAGTCCCACAGCAGGAATATCAAAGCGCACATCCTGATTCGGCTTGCAGGCTTTGACGACCACTGCACCTTTGCCGAGTTTCCCGCCCCTTTTTATGGTGGGGTCTGTTCCGTCTATTGCTTCCACCGCGAGAACCGACCCGCCGCCGATCACCACGCACTGCCCAATGTCGAGACGCCCGATCTCTTTGACCAGATTCCAGCCCAGATCAATGTCAGACCTTTCGGAGCGGCGGGGTTTCCGTTTTGTCCAGCATCCTTTTGTCGCCAGAAGTTCAGGGAGCAGAAATGTTGATTCCTGTATTATGATGCCCTCTTTCTCAAGCACTCTGGCAAAGGCCCGTAATATCCCGTCATCATGGGTATGTATCATGCTGGCAAGGAGGGAGATGGCCTTCATGTCCGGCCTGACATCTGAAAACATCCGGGTCTTTTTTATGGCCCCCATCATCACCGCCTGGGTGATATTATATGTTTTGAAAAATTTTATGATGCGTTTGATCTGTCCCAGATGGATCCACTCAATCGCGTCAACGTAATTTTTCAGATCAGGGTCCGCCTCATTTGAATACGCGGCCGCATAAACTGCAAATCCCCTGTCCTTTGCCTTTTTTGAAAAAATTATGGGGAACTGGCCGCCCCCTGCGATAAGTCCGATTTTGTCAGTTGTCATTGGTCACTCTCTCCGCTCCCGCCGGGTTGCCAAACCCGGCGGCTTGGATTTGGCAATGCAGCCGGGCGTTTCTCTGCTGGGTTCTGCTGATTCAAAAGCATGTTTGGTGGGTTCCGCTACGCCACCCTGCATCCGGTATTTTATTTTTTGTGAAATCTCCTATCTCGTTATGCCTCGTTCAGAAGATTTTATGAAATTAATAAAATCAACCACTTGAGGGAGTTGTTCCACTTCTGCACCGACTCTTTCTATGGCTTCGTTCAGTGTGATTCCGATGCGGAAAATGATTCTGTAGGCTTTTTTCAGCGCGGACAAGGTTTCTTTTGACATTCCGTGGCGTTTCAGCCCCACGCTGTTCAGCCCGCGAAGAACTGCCCTGTCACCCGCGGCAATCACATACGGCGGAATGTCCTTTACCACAGCGGATTTTCCGCCCACAAACGCATAATTGCCAATCCTTACGAACTGATGAATCGCCACAAGTCCTCCCACCGTGGCATAATCGCCGATGGTGATATGTCCTGCAAGGGTCGCATTATTTGCCATTGTGACGTTCCGGCCAATTTTGCAGTCATGGGCAATATGGGTATAGGCCATCAGAAAATTTTCTTCTCCCACTTCTGTCAGGCCACCGCCAAAACCGGTTCCCCTGTGAATGGTGACAAACTCACGGATAACAGAACCTCGCCCGATCCTTACATGGGTTTCTCCGCCTTCAAATTTTATGGACTGGGGAATCGCTCCGATGGAGGCAAATTGAAAGATATGACAATCAGGGCCGATGGTCACATACGGTTCAATCACGGCATGGGAGCCGATGACGGTACCGGAACCGATAAAAACATTTTCCCGGATAACTGCATAAGGGCCGACTTCAACATCGGCATCCAGTTCCGCCTTGGGGTCAATGATTGCTGTTGGATGTTGTATCATAATATTTTTTCCCTCAGAGATGCCATGAATTCAGCTTCAGCCACCTTATTTCCGTCAACCATTGCAATGCCGGACATCTTCATTGCCTTTGAGCGTAATCTTAAAAGCCGGATCTCAAGTATCAGTTGATCTCCGGGCACAACCGGTTTTCTGAACTTGACCTTGTCCATGCTCATAAAATACATGAGTGCCCCCTGTTTTTCCAAAGGAAGCGCAGAGATTGCGAGTACGCCGCCGGCCTGAGCCATGGCTTCGATTATCAGCACGCCGGGCATGATAGGCGTTCCTGGAAAATGCCCCTGGAAAAACGGTTCGTTTATGGTCACATTTTTCAGAGCGACAATTTTTTGCTCTGGTACAACTTCAAGCACCCGGTCTATTAAAAGGATAGGATACCTGTGGGGCAGGAATTTCATAATTTCCTGAATATCATATTTCATTTCCATTGTTCAAAGATTTCCTTAACATTACAATTTAATAATTATAAAAATCCGAAGTTGCCATAATTGTGATCAGGATACACAATGATTTTGTCATTGTCAATGATGGGGAGCCTATAAGAAAATCTATAGGAAAACCGAGCAGGGCAGAGTATGTTCCGGGCGTATTCAAGTTGCTCGCGGGGGATTGCCAAATCCCCAGCCTGGGTTCGTATTTGCCAATCATTCGACTGAACTCGCCGAAATCTGAGCTCACGCCGAAGTCCGAACCGGGCAGAGCAGAGCCTATAACAACTATGCAGAACACTATTTGCCGGTAAAATCAAGATAATTGCTGATATTAGGAATAAAAAGCCAATTTTTATCCATTTTTCGGATTATTCCTATCTAATTATTGAAAAACCAGCTTGACAAAGAATCGAAAATTGGATTATATTAAAAATTTATTTTTTGGTCCTACCGCTGTGGTCAGGTATGAAACCTGACCTGAAAAGTGGGATCAATGTTAAAAGTTTTAGATGATTACAATAAAGGACTGAGTCAGAGCCATGCTGATAAGATTCACAGTGGAGAATTTTCTCTCCTTCAATAAAAGAACAGAATTCAATATGATTGCATCTGCCGAAGATCGGCATAAGCATCATCTGCTTTATGCTGACAAGGATTCCCTGGCCAGCCTGCTCCGGGCATCCATCATTTATGGCGCAAACGCGTCAGGCAAGTCGAATCTGATCAAAGCAATGGGATTTGCAAAGAAATTCATTGTTGAAGGCGTGGAGAAGAACAAAAACATCAGGACGACCCCGTTCAGGCTGAACCCCGGCAAAGTCAAAGAACCGTCCCGATTCGAGTTTGAGTTCGCATACAAAGAAAGGCAATTTGCTTATGGTTTTGTCACAGACAAATTCAAAGTTCATGAAGAGTGGCTTTTTGAAATAACACTGGAAAAAGACACTCCTATTTATGAAAGAACCGGGAATGATATCGAATTCAATTTTTCCCATTCAATCCTTCAAAAAATCGGCGACACAGAAAAAGCCCGTCTTGGCTATGAAGCTGAAAGCACAAGAGAGAATCTTCTTTTTCTGACAAACACAAAAGAAAGAAATATCAGGTATTTTGATTTTGCATATAAATGGTTCAAGGATGTGCTGACCATCATATTTCCCGAGTCGATATCTGCTCTCTTGCCTCTTTTGATCATGAAAGAACGCAGATTCAGTGAATTGCTGAGACATTTTGACTTTGGGATAGAGGGCCTTTCCATTAGTGAGATATTATTGGATGACTATAAAAAGATACCGGAAAAGGTGAAAGAAAAGGTCAGGGAGGATTTTCCCTATGATGAGGATGATGCAAACGGTATGTTTCTACCCCAGTTCAACTGTCTGATTTCCTCCGCAGATGATCAGGAATTGAAGGTCTTGGAGTTGTTCACGGTAAAAAAGGATACTGAAGGCAACAATGTTGACTTTGAGGTTTCCGAAGAGTCTGACGGCACACAGAGGGTCATAGACCTGATACCCATGATGATGAAAATGCGTCAGGGACCATCGGTGTTTGTCATAGACGAGGTTGAAAGAAGTCTGCACACATTGCTGATAAGACAAATTTTTGAACTGATTCTGAATAATGAGGCATTTCATGGTTCGGAAAGTCAGATTATCGCCTCCACGCATGATGTCAGTCTGCTGGATATCAAGAGGCTGTTCCGTGCGGATGAAATCTGGTTTGTGGAAAAAAACAGCAGCGGTGAGACTGTCCTGTACTCACTTGCAAATACTGATGTTGACGATCTGAATCTGTCAAAAGGTTACCTGAACGGACGGTTCGGGGCGATTCCTTTTCTAAATGATATGTCAGAATTAGGTTGGTAAATTTGCGAGGGAAAATATCCATGCCAAGAGAAAGATATACAAGACTATCAAAGAATGACCTGACGGCTGCCTGACGGGGGGTTGCAACCCCGTTCGCAATATTTTGTCAATCCCCGGCAGCATAAGTTTCGGACGGGGTTGCAAACCCCGTCCGGCAATAAATCCCCGCCTGCCAGGGCAAGAACCCCCGTCCGGCAGAATCCTTTAATCCTGAAAATACGGGTTCGGGTGGTAAACTGCTGAAATGGCCAAAACGAAGATCAACGCCTATTCCTTAAACCCGTAATGAAAGATTTCGTATTCGGTTTTTCCCCCGATCAGAGAATCTATCTTATCCTGAATTTCGTTTCTTCCCGAGGTTTGAACCCATTGTTTCCAATCATCAGAAGACTGCCAAGTGCTGATGACCAGAAAATTGTCAGGGGCATCCGCGTTTCTTAACGTCTCTCCGGAAATATAGCCCGACTGACTTGCGGCAAGGTTTCTCAATTCCCTGAAAAACGGCACCACCTCTTTTATCTTGTCTTTTTTCACAGTTCGTTTAATGAGAATTTTAACGGTCATTTTGTCCTCCTTTTGTTGAATTTTCATCAGATTTCCAACAGGAAATTCTTTTAAGTATAAGCAGATCGGAAATGTTTTCCAAATGTTCGCCTATGATTGACAAATCCCAAGCATTTCGGCGGATTTGTCAATCCCCGGGAGCATTTCAGGGGCATTTCCGATCTGCTGAGTATGTGATTCATCCACGGAAAAGAATGATAGCAAACAGATAAAAAAACAGAATATTCTGACGCATTCCATATCATTTGAAAGCATCATATATATTTATTAATCCATAGTCAACATTTTTATTTATACCTGCCATCGCCATAAACTGCGTTTTCCAGCAGATGGATTCCTGCTTTTAAATGAAAACTTCACTCAATTGACTGTGGATTCCTGTGTTCAGCAGGAATGACAGTTATTAAGAGTTCCATTCTTCATTGTGATCATGCTTGTTATGTGAAAAATTTCAGATGGAATCAGGTAAAATAACACATATTGGGATATCGGGAAACGTAAATAATAACTCTTGACATTTGTGATTATATGATTTACAGAATGTGTTACAAGTGAGTGTATTCATAGTTATTCCGAGAAGATCGGAAAACATGTCAGTTCGTAACAGACCGCCTGAACGCTGAACTGCAAATTTTTCTGATCTGCTGATACTTACATCCGGATTCCGGACAGGACAGAACTGCTAATTTCAGCAGTTGTATTATAATCAGCAGAAAACAGCACTTGAAGGTAAAATAAGGACTTAATGACGATGTCAGAACCGAATAAAATTTTGATACTTGGAAACGGGCCTTGCGCCCACAGCATAGCGGAAGATATTCTTGCCAAAGGTGACGAGATTATCATCGCAGTCAAAGAGAATGACGCTGATTTTCCTTCTCTCGGAGAGAAAGCAGAAATTCTTACAGGGACGACATTGCTTTCCTGCCGGGGGGCTGTGGGGAATTTTAATCTTACCCTGATCAGAAACGGCGAAAGAATATCCAGAATCTCGGCAAACATCATCATCGCCGAGGAAGCTGTAAGAAAGCCGAATTTTTCTCTTTATGGGCTTTCGCCGTCTTCCAATATAATATCGCTTTCACGGATCAGAGAACTCCTGTCCGACGCATCGGACAGAGAAGATGGACTTTCCAAAATGAGAAAGATCGCTTTCCTCACCGGTCTGGCAAGGGAGAGCAATCCGGTTATTTTGGAAGAAATCATGCGATATTCCCTGGATCTGCAGCCGTTTAACATACAAACCTATATTCTGACGAAAAATCTCAAGGTCGGAGAAAACAAGCTCGAAGCTTTATACAGAAGGACAAAAGACGCAGGCGCAGTCTATATCAAATTTACAGATACGTTGCCGGAAATCCGCTGCTCCGAGGATGGCAGCGTCACCCTGTTGTTTAACGACGAAATCATGCGGAAAAAATTCAGCCTGAAACTGGATATGCTCGTTGCGGATGAAACTATTTCGCCTTCTGATTACGCGGGGAAACTGGCGGCGATCTTTGAAATTGATACGGATATAAACGGATTTGTGCAGGCAGACAATGTTCACCGTATCAGCGTGTTTACAAATCGGAAAGGAATCTTGGTTGCAGGCCCTTCGAGAAGCGTTCAATCCCCCAAAGATGAAGCCGCAGACACGGGGAATGCAGTGTTATCCTCTCTGAATCTCAGGTCAGACAGCTTTGTTCAGACAGAAGACAAGGCTGAGATCAACAGCGGCTTATGTGCAAGATGCCTCACCTGCTATCGCAGTTGTCCATACAGAGCAATTGCCATAGCGGACAGCATTGTTGTCATGCCTGAGGCATGTGAGCAGTGTGGTATATGCGCTGCTGTATGTCCGGGTCGTGCCATTACGATAAAAGGGCTCACCCGCGATGAAATTTCAAGTCAGATGGTAAACAGCGTCCCCCGGGAACAAGAGACATTTGTCCCTTTCCTGGTGGCGTTCTGCTGCAAGCGTTCAGCGAGTCAGGCCGGGGAACTTGCGTCATGTATGGGGCATCCTCTGCCCCAGAGCTTAAATATCATAAAAGTTCCATGCGCAGGAGGCATCTCCCATGATCATATTTTTTCCGCCTTGGACAAAGCAGACGGGGTGCTGATACTGACCTGTCACGAGGGGAACTGCCATTCTGAATACGGAAATCTTTATGCAACAAAAAGAGCAGAACAGATAACGAACCTTCTCTCGAACACAGGATTTGAAAAAGAGCGGATTGCTGTCAGGACGCTCGCCTCCAATATGGCAAAGGAATTTGCAGAGATTACAGATGATTTTGAGAAAAAAATTATTGAGCTTGGGCCTGGAAGGAGTGAGAAATGAGGAACAACTGTCTCTTAATTCAGTGAATGAGGTTAAAAATATGGAAGAAAAATACCAAATTATTGAGATGGACCGGTTAAGCCATAATCAGTTCGGATTATGGCCGTTTTCACAAGATTTTTGTGTGACATGCGGGATTTGCTCAAGTTCATGTCCGGCCTCCGGCATAGACGGATTTGATCCGAGAAAACTTGTCCGCATGGTCTCCCTCGGGCTTGAAGATAAGGCCATAGAATCCCGATGGCCTTGGATATGCACCTTATGCGCCAAATGCGAGCATGTCTGCCCTATGGAGATCAACATTCCCGGCATGGTCAGAAATATAAGGGGCCTTCGGGATCGTGAAAATGTTCCGGGAATACTTCACAAAGGGCTTGAAGCAGCCCTGAAGACAGGCAACAATCTCAGTCTGCCCAAAGAAGATTTTATCTTCATCATAGAGGATGTTGCAGAGGAAATAGCGGAAGAACCCGGGTTTGAAGGCTTCAAAGTTCCCATTGACAAGGAAGGGGCGGATATCCTGACCACGATCCACAACAAACTGGTGAATACCCACACTGAGGATCTGAAGCACTGGTGGAAAATATTTTATATGGCAAAAGAGGACTGGACGGTTCCCTCTGACAACTGGGAGGGAACAAACTGGGGCCTGTTTACCGGCAATGACGCCGCAATGAGAACCATGGTCGGCCGGATTGTTGAGAATATGGAGAAGCTGAAAATCAGGACACTCCTCTGGCCCGAATGAGGCCACGCTTACCTCGCGACCAGGTCTGGTCTTGAAAAATGGTATCCCCAGGCACTGAAAAATTTTGGTGCAATTACGGTTTTCGATCTTCTCGTCCGATACATTAAAGAAGGAAGAATCAAACTGGACAAATCAAGGTTCAACAATGTACTGGCGACGTATCATGATCCCTGCAACTATGGCCGAAAGGCGGAAAAGATGTTCGGGTACGGATTCTTTGATGAACCACGATGGATACTTGAGCAGTGCATGGAGAATTGGATTGATCTTTATCCCACAAAAATGGATCAGTTTTGTTGCGGTGGCGGAGGCGGAGCTCTCGTAACAGGGTATAATGCCGAGCGAATCCTTTACGGCAGAAAGAAAATGGATCAGATAAAAGCGACAGGCGCAAAAATACTTGTGGTTCCCTGTCACAGTTGTCATGGTCAGATCAATAACCTGAAAAAAGAATACGAGATGGATTACCTTGAAGTAAAATATCTGTGGGAACTGGTGGCAGATTGTCTGATTCTGGAATAAAATACCTGCCATTTCCAAATAATAAAATACCCGGTTACAGATGAATAAGGTGGGTTCCGTTGCGTTGCACCCACCCTGCGTCTGAGAATGAGAAAGTGTGGGAACGAAAAATATACAAAGGAATTGAAATATGGAACTTACCGACATTTTACCCCTTGAGAAATGGGTTGTACTTGAGAAAGATATTACCGGGAGATCCGGACTTGATGCTTCTGTCTTTAACACGGACGGCATCAGGATAACGGATTTCAGACAATGGGCCAACCGGCTGTGTCCCGCCATTAAGGCAACGGACAAAGGCCAGAGTTTCATCTGTGCAGTTGCTCATATGAATCTGGCGATGCAGGCAATGAAGACAAAAAAATCCGTTATCGAAGAATGCGACGCAGGGCTTATGAAACTTGTCGTGCCTATTTTTGCAGACGAAGCGTTCGTGGGCGCAGTCGGAGCGTGCGGTTTTCTGCTTGATGACGGAGAGCTTGACAATTTTATGATTAACAGGACAACCGAGATTGACGAAGAGGAAATAGAGAATCTTTCAGAGGGCATTAAGACCATAACGACCGGGGATGCGGAATTGCTTGTCGCGTATATAGAAGGACAGATTGAAAGCATTGTAAGCGATTTTAAAAATCAGGGCTGATCGTCCGCACTGTCAAAGCGAAGCTTTTGCAAGCAAAAAATCAGTTGCATTCCTGCCAAAGATTCACTCCGGCTCTCCAGAGTGTCAGAGCGAAGCTTTGACAGTAACATCAGTCTCTGATGATCTTTTTTACATCCGGGACTGTATCGGGTTTGCCGCGGATCATATAGCGGCTCTCTCCGTCCCGCTGTGTCACGTTTTCATAAACGCCGTCGTCCCGTTTCACCAGTTTGGTAAAACCGAGGTTCTTGATCTCACTGTCAGTTTTCGGAGTGCTGATACTGAAACATGAAATCAGTTTTTTCACCATGCCCTTGCAGGTGGGGCATATTGCCAGCGGCGGATCACCCATTGACTGCTTCACCTCAAACACTCTGCCCCGCATACAAGGCTCATCCAAATGTTCGTATTCATAAGTTGGCATATAAGTACCTGCTCAAAATTTTTCCAGAATTTTCTGTTACCAGAGTTGTTCCCAACTCACCAACAATCCTTTCCCGTCCGTTGCAACAGATTATATTCTATATTCGATCAGAGGTGTTTCCGTCAAGCTTTTTTTACTTTGAAAGATGTAAGAAGATTTCTTATGAATTCGGATATAAGAGATAATGAAGGTAGTGAGGATTAGAATATAAAATATTAATTGATATAAATATCGGCTTTGGTTACTAAATTGCCAAAGCCGACTGAGGATGTGATAAAAATGCTGAACCATAAAGGATATATAGGAAGTGTGGAATTTGATGATGAAGATGAAGCCTTTCATGGAAAAGTAATTGGGATTCGAGATGTAGTTAATTTCCAGGGAATTTCCGTGGAAGAGTTAAAAAAAGCTTTTATTGATTCTGTGGAAGATTATCTCGAATTTTGTGCGGAACGCGGAGAAGAACCTGAAAAGCCTTATTCGGGTAAATTTGTTTTGCGGCTTTCTGAAAAAGGACATCGTTTAATATCAACCGCAACGCAGTTATCCAACAAAAGCCTTAATGAAAGCCGCTGAAAATGAGTTTCCCGAATTAGCACATTAACATAAACCAAAGTTATGTAGTTATTTCAAGTTAAATTCGGATCGTCGGATCTGGTGTAAATCCGTGAATCAAAAGAGGGGCGAAGCAGAGTATCAGTGCGGACAAACCTGAGACGGACAGAGTCAGCCTCAGCGAAACACGGTCAGAATCTGAAATTCTATGTTGGGACGGGGTTTGCAAACCCCGTCCGGCAGAGGTTTCAAATTTACGTTTCACAGTTCCAGATTTCGAGCTGCCTCAACAAACCTCCTCACTTTTTCAATGTCCTTTTTGAACCTTATGGGCTGTCCTTTTCCATCCAGAGCATTGGTGGCAGTGCAACTGTCAACACCGGCTGGCAGAGTATGCCTGATTCCGTCTGCCACGTTATCCGGGGAAAGCCCTCCTGCCAGTATCACCGGTATATTGCTGAATTCAACCAGTTCTTTGGCAACATCCCAGTCGCATGTCTGGCCGGTTATTCCGATAAACCCCCCGGGCTGCCCAGGGAAAGGTTCAACTTCCTTTGTAAGCACGGTATCTGTCAAAAAATAATCGCTTACCGGTTCAAACATCCGGGCCAGTTCAATGACGGACGAAGCATCTGCCATGCCGGGCTGTGCAATCGGAATCGCCCGCATAATATTGAATCCGGGAAATCGTTTCCTGACGCCTTCCTGCAAATCTGTCAAGTCATTGCAGTTTTCTGAAATATCACCATTCTGATTTGTCAGAGCCTCGCAAAAATGGACAATATCCGGCTGATAATAATCCAATGCCCGGAACACAGCATCCGGGTTGCTGAAAAGTGGGATCAGGGTGGTTTGTGAATCTGTTTCCGCCACCAGTTTTATGGTTTCTCTGATGGAAGAAACCTTCCATGATTCCTGTGAAAGAATCACACTGCCTATATGATCCACGCCAAGCTCAAGCATCGTTTCAGCTTCAGAAGGTGTCTGTATTTCGTAAATCTGGATGATGTCCTGCATGTCGTTCATTTTTATTAATTCCCTTATTGATTTTTTCGGATTTTCATCAGGAGTGCTGAAATGAAATTTTAGCACTCCTCTAATTTTCAATTTCGGATGCTTGGCGACATCCATGCCGTAAAAAAAATATCCGATTTGATTCCTGTTTGCAAGTTTTATAAAGGCGCAGAGGCACAAAGGTATGGATGAAAAATTTACTTTGGAGTGTCCCGGAAGAAGGTATCAGGAAATCAGGACACCTCGCTGATAACTGTCGTTTTTCTTAAAATATCAGGGTGTTCTGCCTGTTGATATTGAGTATATGAGTTGCCAAAATAAGTGTAAAGCTGCGGGAACATTCCAAAAGAAGGTATCAGGAAATCAGGACACCCTGCTGACAATCGCCGTTTTCCTTGAAATATCAGGTCGTTCAGCCTGTTGACAAATTTCCGTATAACAATTTTGCAAATTGTTTCAGCCTGAAGTGCAAAGTGTTCAGGAGCAAGGTATCAGGAAATCAGGACACCCTGCTGACAACCGCCGTTTTTCTTGAAA
>JAOZLU010000155.1 GCA_029934695.1 Desulfobacterales bacterium
GCAACAGTTGCCTGCATCATCATAATAAGGAAGCAGAGTTTCTGTGAAAGGGTATGTTTTTATAATAAATTTTATAGAAACCTCCGGAAAAAGGGATTGAGAAACCCTTCCCTGTTACACTTTCCAATTTAAAGCTTGACAACTGCCCCTGCCTATTTTATGGATGCCTGATTGCAGTGATAACATCACAACGCCCGAAATTACGGCATATCACAATTATAATTTCTTGGAAAATCAGAGAAATATCCGGCAGGGAAATAAAATGAGCTGTGGGAGATTTTATTGAAAAAAGGAGGTCAGAATTGAACAGAGATGATGACAAAACATTGTTGCTGGTGTCCGGTGATTTTTCAGGCATTCAGGATACAGTTTATACCATATCATCCAAAGGGGCCTTGAAATCGTTGCGGGCACGAAGCTTTATGCTGGAGCTGCTGACCGAGCATATTGTTTATGAAATTCTGCAACTGGCCGGAATAAAAGCAGATAAACCTGAAGATTATCTGATCCGGCTCGGAAACGTAAAAACCGGTGTCATTTACTCAGGCGGCGGGGCGTTTTCCCTGCTTTTAAAAAATGAAGACGGACTCGGAAATGACATTGATGATTTTACTGATACCCTGAATTCCTGGGCCATGAATGAGTTTGGTGGAAAGCTGTTTATTGCAATTCATGTCCTCCCTGTTTCTGAAACTGAAACAAAAGACAGTTTCCCGAAAAAACGGCAGGAGCAGGCTGATGAACTGGACAAACTCAAACGGCGAAAATTCTGGACAAAAGACAGGGCATTATTGGAGAATTTGTTGAAGCCAAAGATGCCTGTCCAGACCGATAGTGAAAAAGAATGCAAGATTACGGGGCGGGATGATTTGCCCAATGGCGAAATGACAGAGAAGATTGCAAAGGGTTTTTGGGTAAGCAAGCTTTCATATCACCTGTGGCATATGGGCGACCACTTAACTGAATTGGAAAATGGAAAAGGGGTTTACCGTTATGATGACACCAATGTGAAAGAGATTAAAGGCGTACTCCGTTTCCCGACCCATGATGCTGCTTACGCAATTTATACCACCAGGCCGATAGACTCACTCAGCAAAGACCATTGGCGAACCATCGGAAAAGGTGAAAAAGACTTTTTCTATGCCTATTACGTCCGAAAAGTGGGTGATCTTCCAAAGTATGCTCAGGACAGGGAACTTGAAGTCATTCAGGAAGATGAACCGGGAAAAAGTCTGAAGGATATTGAAGACCGAACAGCCTCTTTTGCCGGACTTGCCGTGTCCTCCTGCGGTGCGGACATGATCGGTTCCCTGCGAATGGATGTGGACAACCTCGGAAAGCTGTTTTTCGAATTCGGCTCATATCCGGAGCTGGCAAAGCGGTCTCACCAGCTGAATTATTTTTTCAAAGTGATTCTGAATCAGATTTGTGAAGGGGAGTTCCGAGAAATCAGAAGCGGTTCAGAAAAAGATGCTGCTGCGTTTTTTGATACTGATGCGTTAAACTCAGAGAAACTTCCCACCCAGCTTGCCGAATATATTGAAGATGAAACAAAAAAACGCAATGTTTCGGTGATATATGCGGGCGGAGATGATCTGTTCATCATCGGCGCGTGGAATGAGGTTGCGGAACTGGCCTTTGACATTCAGAGATGCTTTCATCAGTATTGCGAAAAGAATCAAATTCTCAATGAAGATGGCAGCACAGCTTCCATCTCCGGCGGACTGACCCTGCATCACCCCAAATATCCGCTCTATCAGATGGCAGAGCGCAGCAAAGCGGCAGAACATGAGGCAAAGACTTGCAAGGAAGAAGGTGATACAGAACCCCGAAAGAATCGCATTGCCCTGTTTTATGATCCGGTCAAAGTGCAGCGCCGCAATCAATTAAAACAAAAAGGAAATGGCCGGGAATTTCGTTACATGCTGTCAATGACTTGGACAATGGGAGATGAGTTTCTGCTCCCTCTTATGCGGGATTTTGCGAAGTTGGGTGAATTCAGAACCGGTGACGAAAATCAGCGAAGTGTTTTTGTGATGAATAAAATCAGCCATCAGACCATTGAAAAATGGTTTCTGGTAACGGAAAAATTTCAGCAATCCGGCCAACTTTACATGCCGACAATGGCGCGGGTAATGGCAGATATCTGCAAAACGCTAAAACATTTCGGAAAAGAGGGGAATAAACTGTTCATAAAACTGATGTGTTATCTTTATAATAAACGAAACAACTCGAAGAATATGACCCATCTGCACATCGCACTGAACTGGATTTCATTTTTGAGGAGGACACGATAATGTCGAATAAATTTATTGAGGTTTTTGATAAAGTTTATGAAGATGAATACAAGAGCAGATATAAAAATAAAGGAGGCTGTGTTTGTGGCGAATTGAATGATGGGAAGCGATTCACTGAACTCAAGGAAGAAACAAATGAAAATCTCCCGGCCTTTGCCGCCTGGACGGCAGAAGAAATCAAAGACAACATCAAACCCACCCAATTGAGACGGTTTTACACCTATGTGAAATCTATCGAACGGAATGCAAGGGAGGATAAAAATGGAGTTTTGGACAGCAAGTCGAAAGCCAAGCTAATGTTTTTGCTTCCCAAGCTGGCAGGATCGGCGAATGTGAAGAAGAAAAAAGAGGAAAAAGCAATCAAAGTGTTGCATGACATCTTTGCTACCTGCATCCAGAAAAATAAAAAGATCAAGAGCAAGGAAGACCTTGAACGATTCGTCGAGTTTTTCGAGGCCATACTGGATTATCATTCCACTCTTCAAAAAAGCTAATTAAGGAGGACTGAAACATGTCGGAATCCAAACAAATCAGGCTGCTCGGTTTTGTGAAAATCGCAGGCCAAATCGAAGCATTGAGCGGCCTGCATATCGGCGGCACTGCCGACTCCATTGACAAGGGCGGTATTGACAGCCCGGTGATCAAAAATCCGGTCACGAATGAGCCGTATATCCCGGGCAGTTCACTCCGGGGCCGGATGCGGGCTTTGCTGGAAGCAAAGAACGGTAATTTTCTTTCGGCCATGACAGAGAAAATCTATATGGAAATCTATGGGACAAAGGATTATCAGTTTGAAGCCCTTTTTGATGAAAAGGAATTTGATGACTTTCTTTCCCGATTTCCTGATGATGAGGCGGGGGAACTCATACGGCAGTATGCGGAAAATAAGGGAGGTAAGATTTTCCTTTATGCAAATAAGCTCCGAAAGCCGGAAGGTTTCAATGATAAGATTTTTGAACAAATTCAAAAGAAATTAGAGAATAACGAAAATTCTGAAAGAGCTTACAGGCTTGCAATGGAGTCTCCTGTCTGCCGTCTGTTCGGCAATTCCGCTTCCGATCCGGGCCTGCCTTCGGTGCTGATTGTGCGGGATGCTCTGATGTCGGAAAAGAGCAAAAAGGATTTTATGTGGGAGGGCTTGCCGATTACGGAAGCAAAAATTGAGATTGCCGTGGACAGAATCACCGCACATGCCATGCCGCGCACCATTGAGCGGGTTCCCGCGGGCGCACGTTTTGATTTTGAAATGGTGTACAAGGTGCAGACCTATGAAAACGGAGACTTTCTTGATAATGCTTTGGGTAAGCCGGACACCAAATGTGATGAAAAACTCCGGAAGGATTTGGAAAACATTTTCTGCGCGTTGGAAATCATTCAGAATCATTCAGGTTTGGGCGGGAACACCTCAAGGGGACATGGACAGGTCAGATTTGAAATCAAAAAGTTTGAGGCAAAAAGAATCACCGGAGAGAGAGTAGAAGGCTTCACGCGGCTGGGAGAGAATCCCACTTTTTTTGACTGCTCAAATGCGGCTCAAACTATATCCTTTGCTCAATATGCTAAACCGAACAAGGTATGATGACATGGAAAAAACTTATATTGTCAGGCTTTATTTCAAAAATGCCATCCACATCGGCGCATCAAATCCCGGCATCGGCATCGAAGGAACGGAAGGAATGATCATTCATTCGGATACTCTGTGGGCCGCGCTTTGCAATAACTGGGCTGTTGCGGAACACGCGCTGGATATCCCGTTCAGAGAATTTCGGGATTCATTCATTAACGGAAACCCGCTGTTTCGGATATCGTCAGCGTTTCCGATGACACATAAGGGAAAATACTGGCTTCCCAAGCCCATTTCTGACCCTTATGAATTTTGCTTACCAGATGAGGATGACAGAAATGAAATGAAAATGGATTATGGAAAGATGCTAAAAAGAACCTCTTTTATTTCTCTCGAAAGCTTTAGAACATGGATTGACTTTGAAGAAGGAGCATTGGAAATAATCGAAAAGGAGTCTTTGAATGAGGGATTTTCAGATGATATTCGTCCCCACAATACTTTGAATCGGACTTCTATGGATTCTCAAATCTATCATTCTGGCACAACCTATTTTGATAAAGATGAAACAGGTGTCTATTTTCTGCTTCAAACCACAGAACAAGTAAAAGATATCATTCAGAAGCTGCTTTATATAATCAAAGATACTGCGGGAATCGGTGGAAACCGAGGCATCGGGATGGGGACAATTGATATGGTCAATATTGAAGAAGCTGATGATAATTGGGATTTCTTGGATGAGACCGAAGATAGAAATGCCTATTGTACATTATCCCTGTTTTATCCGGAAAAAAATGAAGAATATTTAAATAGCGCACATGCCTATAATCTGATCCTACGAAAAGGCTGGACAGGTTCTTTAAGTGTTGGACGACAGGTCAAACGAAAGACAGTTCATATGTTCGGAGAAGGAAGTATTTTTCTGGAAGAGCCAAACGGCCAACTGGTTGATCTGACTCCAGATAAAAAAACAACACCGCTGTGGAATGGACATCATGAGATATATCGTTATGGCTATGCGCTGACTGTTCCGATAAAACTATGTCAGGAGGAGGAAATTGAGAATGAATAAGCTTTTTGAAAGTGCAGTCATTGAATTGGAGACCATAACCCCGCTTTTTGTCAAAGGAAAGGAAATAAAATATGGCGAAGGGATGCTGAAAGGGAAGGATGGACGCATCTATCTGATTGATAATGATAAGTTATGCGATTATATTTATCATAAAACTTATGACGAAAGTGGAAATCGGATACAGGAAGGTGAAGAATTTGATTATGTTCAAATTTATTCAGATGAATTTAGCAAATCAAAATCGCCTTCTTTAAAAAAGTTTTTTGATGAGCATCCCAAAATCAAACCTTCTGACAAGTATTTAAGGGGAATGGCTAAAGGCATTACGAGAATCCCTGAAGAGTCAAAAAAAGAAAAATTTTTTGTTCGCAACGCTATGGAAAAGGTCTTTATTCCAGGTTCATCAATCAAGGGGGCCATCCGAAATGCTGTGTTGTGGAAAATCATGTCCGATTCGGGTAAAAAGCAATGGTTAAACGAACTTGTCCGTAAATATAAAACGACTTTTGAAGCAATCATAGAGATTAAAAAAGCTATGAAACTTGCCGGCAAAAAAAGATGGAAAGATGCTAATAATATTATAGAAAGTGTTTTTCAAACTGAATTTGAGATGAAGGAATTGCTTTCCAGAGCGAAGGACAAGGAAGTACAAGACAAGATAAATTATTATGGGAAAAACTCCATAAAAGATGCTCTTAAATCTCTTGAGAACCGATTTATCATTCGCTTTTCAGAAAATGCAAAACATACTGATCCTGAAAACCAGAACTCAGAATCAACCCTTGGACAGAAAAGCTTTGTTCTTCCGAAGAACTGTTTCGGAGAGAAATACAGCCCTCGTTGGGAAGCTACCAACGAAGTTCTGCGAGATTTTTTCAGGATTGCGAAAATCAGCGATGCTAATTTTGTAGATGAAACCGTGCCACTGAAAGAAATAAAAATTGATACGATCTGCGCTAATCCCAATAATGTCTATCAAAAAAGATACGGAACCAAATTGGAATGCGTACCTGCCGGAATCAAAGCAAAATTTAAAATCACCGTTGACCTTGAAACGGCTGAAAAATTCTTTGGAAATGAAATTCCTTGCCATCTTAAAAGCGTAGAGGGTCTGCTGAAAACAGTAAACGAGTTTTTTCAATCAGTTTGGTCTGTTGAGAAGGATTTCTTTGAAAAGAATAAAAAGAAACATCTGGTAAGTGAAGTTTATGATTTTTATTCCAAGCATCAAAAACAGGAAGACCAATACTTATTTCGTACTGGCTGGGGCGGAGGAATGGTGGGTAAAACGCAGTTTATAAATATTGAGGAAGAACTGCGCCGACTTGTCCGTGATGCTGATGCAAGACAAAAGAACAGCAGTCCTGTTGTTCCCAAATCCCGGTGTCTGGTGATTGATAAGAATAGAGCCAAGTCCCCTTTGGGATGGTGTATCTTAAAAGTTCTGAAAAATGAAAAGCAAATACCGGCAATCAAACCTGCAAAATTTGAAACTGGGAATATCTCATCGTCGTCAGATGCTCAGTCTCTATCTAAAGCATCGCCCAAATCCCGATATAAAAAAGGGGAGGTTCTTCGTTCAGTGAGAATTATAAAAGAGAGTGGCATTTTCAAGGTGAAGATAGCGAGACAAAGCGAATTGGCAAGCCTGAGTACAGAGCCGCCGAATCATGACGCAGATAAAGTGAACATTACAGTCAAGGAAATCAGTGATGAGGGTATTGTTACGCTTGTTTATGTAAACTCGGTCTATCATATGAGCGATTCGATAAAGAAAGCCCAATGGAAAACAACGGAAGACAAAACCTATAAAGTGAGGATTGCTCATCAAATGCAGTGGGCAAATCTGACAGGCAAAAACAAACCGACATCATATCAGCGATATGTGAATGGTGTCGTTACAAAGATCATTGACGGAATTGTTACCCAAGTAAGAGGAGTGTAAAAATGGAAGCTGTAAAAAGAGAACGTATAAAATGGCTTGCTGGCGAAAATAAGGAGCTTAAAAAAGAATATAAAAAAACTTTTGAGCTTCTGAGCAAATTTAACAGCGTCAAGAATGACAAAGATGAAGAACGTATTCATATCTATTTCAATACGTCTAAAACACGGGAAGGTAATTTAACAGCCGAATGTACAATAAAGGGAGATCATGGGAGTGAGAAAGGCTATTTCAAATCCTCTCTGACCCTTTTTCGTGCTGTTGTTGAGAAGCAAAAAAAGCAAAGTGAATATCATCTGCCCGAACTGGCCTTGAACGAACCTTATGACGCGCTGATTATGTTGCTTGGTTTTTCTCCTCAGCCGCTTCTGCACACAATCCTAACGATTGAGCATAAGGAGTTATATCTTGTCACTACGAAAGAAAGTGCGCTTTTTGACAGTATGTATATCAATGAATATTTCCAGTTTGTGATTGATACATTCAGCGGCGATGATACCCCTGCAGATAGAAACGTAAGCAATGTTCAGAAATCTTTTGACGAACTTCCCTCGTTGAATGGGGAAACAAAAATCAAGAACGCCCTGATTGTCAAAACAATCGGCACTGCCGACACCTTCCAAAAAATCCGGGAGTTGATCGAAAAAATTCGGAAAGTTAAGCCGAAGGCAAAAATCGCCATTGACATTACCGGCGGAAAGAAATCAATGGACGCGTCAGCATTTCTTACGGCAGCAATCGAAAAGGATATTGATATCTTCTATGTGGATTTTGAGGGATATGAAGGCGGCAAGCCAGTTTACGGGACGGAATTTCTGAACAAGCTGGAAAACCCCTACGATATTTACAATGTGGATTTGATGAATAAGGGCAAGGAGTTGTTTCATAATCATAACTATCAGGCGGCTTGTGATATTTTCACTGAAATTGAAGATAAATTAGACGAAAAGATAAACATCTTTGAACTCAGGGACTTATCAGATGAGGTTCGGAAATTGAGGCAAGCAGCAGGGGTTTATAAGTGGTGGGATCAGTTTGAATACCATGAAGCATATGAAGCGTATGGTAAATTAGCGTCAACTGAATCGGAGATCAAACTTACACTTAATGAACTAAAAAGAGTTGATGAGAATCGAAGGAAAATTAAAGATGATTGGGAGACTTACTTCAAAAACACTACAGATGGAAAACCGATTGACAAGCTAAAAGAAACATATCATAAATTCTTAAATTCATGCGAAGAAAAGGAAAAACAAAATTGTATATCTGCCCTTTATAAAGACATCGGACGGCCTCCTGATTTTAAACCTAAAAAGATCAGAAAGCTTTTTGATAAGTTAAGCTATGACAGAAGGATTAATTGCGAAACTCTCGAAAGCTTAATGACACCAGCAGAGCGCAAGTGGTTTATCTTTTTTGCCTTTGATTTATTCTGTAACGCAAAGAGAAGAGAGGATCAGGGACGATTTGAAGATGCAACGATCAGACTGACTCGTATTCTGGAGATATATGCACAATATATGTTTATAAAGCAAGGGAATAATCCTTTCCGAAAAGACAATGGTGACCCTGTATCATTGCAACCTTCTGAAATATACAGCCAAATATTTAATGATGGGCAAAAGATAAAGCGGTTAGGAGAATTGGCTGATATTCGCAACAATCTCTCAATCATCCATTCAATTGGCAGAGGCTCGTCCGAAGAAATCAAGGAATTGGAAGAACAGGCCGAAGAGTTTTTAAAGGAACTTTGGGAGGAGTTGGATGATGATTTAAAAAGGCAGATCAACATGACAGCGGATATAACTGAACTTAATTTTGAGAAGAATGCGTTCCACTTTCAAAGCGTGCGCGAAATCTGCCGGACATAATGCTTCGGACAGATAATATTGACGAAAAGCAAGACCATATTCGAGATGGGACAGTATGTTCTTGACTGAGAAAAAGTGAATGGAAGAGATGAGCAGAGAAGACAAAATCACCGAGATGGTTTCAACTTCATTTACTGATGCAGAAAGAACTGCCGTAAGCGATAAAGACAGACGTGCTGATATTGAAGAAGAAAATACGATAAGCGATGAGGATAGCGGAGCAATCGCCATTGAAAAACCCTACGATCCATCTGGGATCAAAGTGGATATGACCCCTTTCACCGTCTTTCAGGTCATGCGTAAAATAAAATTGAATGAGATTAATCTCCAGCCTGATTTTCAAAGGCATATTATATGGGATGACACAAGGCAGAGCCGGCTGGTTGAGTCCGTCCTGATTCGCATTCCGCTCCCCGCGTTTTATCTGGATGCCACAAACGATGACGAGTGGACGGTTGTGGACGGCCTGCAACGACTATACACGCTGGACCGCTTTTGCAACAAAAACAAATTAAAGCTTATCAACCTGGAATTTCTGACAGAATTGGAGGGCAAGACTTTTGAGGAATTACCCCGGAGATTTCAGCGTCAGATTGAGGACCATACCCGGTTAAACTTTTATATCATTCAGCCTGACACGCCCTCCAAGGTTAAGTTCACCATATTTTACCGTATCAATACCGGCGGGTTGGTTCTCACACCTCAGGAGATACGCCACAGTCTGTTTCAGGGCAAATCAACAGACCTTCTCGGACAACTGGCAGATTCGGACGCATTCAAGGCGGCCACAGCAAATTCAATCAAAAGCAGACGCATGGAAGATCGGGAGTGCATTCTGCGCGCGCTGGCTTTTCACATCAGACCTTATACAGACTACAACACCCTTGATTTGCACGGATTTTTATGCGATATCATGCAGCACATCAACAAATTGCCTGATGAGGAGCTTGAAAAACTGAAAACACTTTTTCGCCAGACAATGCACAAAGCCGAAGCAGTTTTCGGAGATTACGCATTTCGCAAGATATATCAGAGGGGCGGACAAAAATATCCCATTAACAAGGCCCTGTTTGAAGCATGGTCGGTGTCACTGATGAAATACGATATGAAAGAACTGAAGATCCGCAAAGATGAAATCATAGAAAATTTTGCAGAGGTTCTGAATACCGATGCCGAATTCGGCAAATCCATATCTCAGGGCACAGGAAGCGTGAACAAGGTCAAAAAGCGTTTCAGCACCATTGAGAATTTATTATCGAGGATTATGGAATGATAACAAAACTGGGGATTCAGGGGTTTAAGTGCTTTAAAGACCAGGAAATAAAATTGGGCAGGCTCACTTTGCTCGCGGGTGCCAATGCAACCGGAAAATCAACAGTCATCCAGGCATTACTCCTGTTAAGGCAATCTGTGAAAGATGCCACTATTGATGAACTGGTACTCAACGGCAACCTTATCAATATCGGCACGGCCGAGGATGCGCTGTGTACCCGGAGTGATCAGGACAGCATTGTATTCTCACTGACGACAACAGAGGGGAAGCAGGTTTCTTTTGAATTTGATTATCCCAAAGGCGAGCCGGAGTTAAAATCATTATGGATTACGAAATTCGGAAACAGCGCGGAGAATTGTTGGCAGGTATCAATGGAAAGGCTGAAGAGGAGTGGCTGACGCAGCTGAGAAACATTGAAAATGCAGATAAATTCACCGGCCAGAAAGGAATCCACCAGTATTCAACACAACTGAGGAAGACGGGGAGATGGTGCAGGGAGATTATACTGACGACCTTTTCGCCCAGTCTCTGGAGGTTTTCCGGGCGATATGCGGGATTCAGAAACCCGCGCTTGGACAGATACACGAATCTTATGATGCGCTGATAAGCATTGTGGGCTTCAGGCTTGCCCATTTCAACTGTTTTTCTGGAGATGCGGATACCGAAAATCGTAAGAAAGTTGAACAACTGAAGGCGGCCTCAAAAAAGTACATCGAACTTTTTATTGAGACGTACAAAGATAAAAAGACTTTTGATGACTTGATAAAGCAATTTGAGTTTGCTTCAATTGAGGATTTTGATTTTAAAAAGTGAAGTTTGTTTTAAATTCCTTATTTTTGAAGGATGTCCGGAAAAGCAGAGATGACCCGTATGAGCGGGGTATCTTTGCATTTTATAAAACAGCCTGAAACAAATCACTCCCACCTTGCTATTCAAACGGTGAAAATAATGCCATCACAAATCCAAACACAGGAAGAATACAAACCGCATGACCCGGCCGCCATTTTTCACCCGGGTGTCCGGCATAAAAAATCAGGGCAAACTGAGAAGCCGCCCGAATCAGTCATGGAGCCGCATGTCAGACAGGGAGATATCCACACCGAGTCTGAGGAATACGGGAAGGCCGCTGAACAGTATGAGAATGCTCTGAAAATCAGATCCGAGCATGCGGGCGCACTTGTGGGCCTAGGGATTGTTTCCAATGCTCTGGGAAAGTATGACGAGGCAGCCATTCACTACGAAAAAGCCTGTCATTCTTACAAAAAAGGCTTTGTAATCGAAGATGACCGCATTCTGACGGCCCTGACTGACCTGGGGATTATCTATGATAACCAGAACGAAATCGAAAAGGCTGCTGAGTCCTTTTCCCGTGCCTCGGCTGTCGGAAATTCTCAGTCATATATCCGGTTTATTTCAGAAAATAAAAAATATGTCAGCGAGCAGACGATTTCCATCCTGATAAAAACTCTGGATCAGAAGGAGCGGGAAAATGAGAAGCTGAGAATGAAAGTCGAAACTGAGAAACGCCTCTTCTCAGATTTGAAACACACCCTCGGCAATATTCTGAGCACAGGCCCCGCACTTGCGGAAAAAGTTCTGAGTTTCCTGAGACAGGTTACAGGTGAGGATTATCAGGACAGAAAAATTCGTTTCAATATCAACTATGCGGTAAATCTTGTCTCAAAATTCAGGCTGACAAACAATTTGCTTGACACATTCAAATTTTATGCGAAGGGAACCCGAAATCTGCAACGGGAATGGGCTAAAGATCACGGAGGAGAACACAACTCAACATATCTGTTTGCTCTGATTTTCAAACATGAACTGACCCATATAATGTTTTCTCAAGCTGTTATCGGTCAATTCAAACGTCTCATAAATTCAGAAACTAAGGACTCATTGGTAAAATTTCGGGACTCATTTCTGAATGATGTTCTTAGTCTGGATATTAATTCTGAAAACGCGTATAAGGTTTTAGACTGGATGCGTATCCATCTGCCTATTCTGAATATTTCTGTTCAGGACAATCTGTCCTTAAATGAGGGAGGAATACGTTTCAATTTTCTGTTTATCTGTTTCTCGGAACTGATTTACAATGCCTTGAAATACACGGATTGCAGAGGGCCTGTTCAGGTGACATGGAAAGAGGAAAATAATCATTTTGTTTTTTCATGCAGGAATACGTTTGACAATTACCTCTCACGCTCAAAAAAGGGTCTGTATTTTATCAGCCGGCTGAGTGATGCTCTGGGCGATTTCAGTTATAAGACCGAAGGATCAAATTTTATAGCGGAGTTCAGCATTCCAAAAAAACTTTTCAGTGAAGGAGCAGAAGGATGAAAATTTTATGGATAGAAGATTTTGATAAAAATAGCGATATTGCCATAACAGCGGAGGATATGGCTTTGCTTTTGCAGAGGATGGGGGTTTTTTGTCTGATCACAGCGAAAACATCGTAACGCCCGGAATTACGGCATATCACGATTATAATTTCTTGGAAAATCAGAGAAATATCCGGCAGGAAAACAAAATGGATTAAGGGAAATTTTATTG
>JAOZLU010000740.1 GCA_029934695.1 Desulfobacterales bacterium
AAAATCAATTCCCTTTACCTTATTGACTTTCCTCATTTCTCCAATGGCTTTAGCTAAAAGTTGTTGGAGTAGTTTTATTTTAGTATTTGGTAGTTTTATTCTGTCAATTTTTGACAGATAATCTTCATCAAAAATATCCTGCTCTGTTTTTGTTTCATCCCCAATTTTAAATATCTCCTCAACGCCATCACTTTCCAAAGCATCTTTTATCATTTCTCGTACTTTGGCATTCATTTGTGCGGTATCCGGGGCATTACCTTTGGTGAGTTTAAAAACTATTGATCTGACAGCAAAGTAAAAATGGGTGTAATCTCTTTCTGTTTGCGTTAACTGCTCACTGCCAGTGCAAATATCATAAGCAGCTTTTAGTCGTTTGACTAAACCCATAAATCGAGTTTCCAATTCTTTGGTGCTTTGCACATATTCCGCAGCCATATTCAAGGTGTTCAACTGTTCCAATGCAGAACCGTTAAAGTATTTTGAACTGTCAAATTTGTTGAAAATATTTGCCAAGAGGTCTAAATGGTTTCTAACCACAGCCAAAGATTCTTGAATGTCCTCAAAATTTTCTTGTTCCCCCTTGTTGTATTTAGCCAAAGCAAGATTCATCTGTTTTTTAATGCCGATATAATCAACCACCAACCCCTTGTTTTTATCTTTAAATTTTCGGTTTACTCTGGAAATTGTTTGAATCAAATTGTGCTGTCTTATTGGCTTGTCAATGTATATAGAATCCAAAAATGGCACGTCAAAGCCTGTTACCCACATATCAACCACAATGGCTATTTTAAAATTGGATTTTTCATTTTTAAATTGTCTGTCCAACTCTTTTCTATGCTCTTTTGTACCTAATAAATCATACATCTTTTTGGGGTCGTCCTTTCCTCTGGTCATTATCATTTTGATACGCTCCAGTGGTTTGATTTCCCTTTTTTTCTTATCTGTTAAAATAAGCCCTTCTTCTGCAACTTTAACAGCTGCCCATTCCGGGCGCAGTTCAATGATGTTTTTATATAATGCATAACCAATTTCACGGCTGTTACAAACAAATATTGCTTTCCCTTTGACTGTGGCACCTTCTGAAATTCTGTTTTCATAGTGTTTTACAAAATCTTCCGCTAAAGCTTTCAATCGGTCAGGGTCGCCAATAATGGCGTTCATATTTGCTGTTGCTTTTTTACTTTTTTCTATCTGATATTCATTTGCTCCCTCTTCAGCGGCTTCCTCATAGTACTGTTCAATCTTTTCCAGTTCACTATTGTGCAATACAATTTTTGCGGCTCTGCCTTCATATACAATTCTGACAGTAATTTCATCTTTTACTGATTCAGTCATTGTGTAGGCATCTATCACTTTGCCAAACACACCCAATGTGGCATCTATCGGGGTTCCTGTAAAACCAACAAAAGTGGCATTTGGCAGGGAGTCGTGCAGGTATTTAGCAAAGCCGAATGTCTTTTTGACACCTTTTGCAGTAACCCTTATTTGCTGGTCTAAATTGGTTTGACTTCTGTGTGCTTCATCTGAAATACAAATCACATTCGTTCTGTCGGTAAGCAGTTCAGTATCTTCTGTGAACTTGTGTATTGTGGTTAAAAATACCCCGCCACTTTTTCTGCCCTGAAGTAATTCTCTTAATTGTGCTCTGTTTTCCACACTTTTTACACTGTCGTCACCAATAAATTTTTTGGCATTGGTAAATTGTTCTGAAAGCTGGTCATCCAGATCTGTGCGGTCAGTAATAAGTACAATAGTCGGGTTTTCAAAATATTTGCTTTTCATTAACAGGCGGGAAAGATACAGCATTGCGAAGCTTTTGCCGTTGCCTGTAGCTCCAAAGTACGTACCGCCTTTTCCGTCACCTTCTGGCTTTTGAGCTTTTTTAATATTTTCATACAAACTGCGGGCAGCATAATATTGAGGATAACGGCAAACTATTTTTTCATCTTTTTTTGAACTGTCAGGCAGATAAATGAAATTACGAATAATATCTTTCAGTCTGTTCTGATGCAGCATGCCTTGGGTAAGAGTAAATATGCTGTCAATACCATCAACCTCTTTTGCCAGACCTGCGATTCTCCGCCAGGCATAATAAAATTCATAAGGAGCAAAAAAAGAACCTGCTTTGTTATTCACACCGTCACTGATTATACAAAAGGCATTGTATTTGAACAGTTCAGGAATGTCTCGTTTGTATCTTGTAGTTATTTGTACATAAGCATTGTGTATTGTAGCCTCTTCTCTTATGGCGGATTTAAATTCAAAAACTATTACAGGCAGGCCGTTTATATAAATAATACCATCAGGAATCCGTTTTTCTGTGCCGACAATTTCAAGCTGATTCACAAATCTGTAAATATTATTGTCGTTATTACCATATCCTGCCTGTGGTTCCGCTGCAATATTTTCTAAATGCTTGCTTTTTTGCTGGGGCGGAACCCCTTTATAATCAATCAGTTCTATATGAATATCCTTGTGCTGCCGGTTTTCTCTTTTGAGAATAAAACCGTCAGCCATCAGGTTCATAATTGTTTTATTACTTTCATACAAATCAGAAGAAGAAAGAGTTTTAAGTCTGAGGATTATGGACTCTGCTTCCTGTCCGGTAAGCCCATCTTTTTTATATTGTGAAAGCAGGAATTTTTTTAAATCATCTTCAATTAACACTTCATCATCTGGTCGGGAAATATTATTACCTGAAAGATGTGGAAAACCCTCATTTTCCAGAAGTTCTATAAATGACTGTTCTAATTTTTCTTCTGTAAATTTCATTTTTTCAAGCCTTTAGTTTTATTATCCAATTGCTTAATAAAATCTTTTTCAACTTGTGTTATTCGGTTCTTTATTTTTTCTTTATAAATATCGTATTCGCTGTGAGCTTTTTCAATGGCTTTCTGATGGCTTATAATTCCTGAATGTTGTAAAATCTCTTTATTGGTCATTTTCAAAAAAGTATCTAATTGTTTGATCCAGTCTGCCATGTACATTGGAGTGTGATCCAGGGCTTGAATTTCTGCAATTTCGAGGAATGCTGTTACCATTCTGTTCAAAATATTCAGTTCATCTTCTGAAAGATAGTTTTTAGCAATTTCAACTTCTCGTTTTGTGGGTATTTCGCCTTTAAAATTTGACAGTCCAATATGTTCCTTTGATGAATCT
>JAOZLU010000156.1:0-1289 GCA_029934695.1 Desulfobacterales bacterium
TTATTCCTTCGTGAGAATCTTTTCTTACAAATTTTAAGATATGTGGAAAATTTTGGCTCTGATTAACAATTCACGTTCTTTCAAACGCTCCGGGGCGTTGAGTTGCAAAAGACGGACAGTCACCCTGCCTGTCTGTGTAAGCGGGATGAACTGAGCGTCGCTTAACAAAAAATGATCTGTCCACTTATCACGGCGAGGATGATAAAGTGCCACGATATCTCCGGTTTCCGGGTCCAAAGAGGCCAGATCGCTGCCTTTGTGTTTGTTGCACAAGGCACAGGAGAGGGCCAAATTGTCTGCCTGGCTCAATCCGCCGTGCTTCTGAGCTATGATATGGTCCATCTCATAGCTTGCAAAAGCAGCCGATTCTGGAACAAGACAGTATTCACATCGCCATTCGGCACGTTCACGGACAAAGTGCCGCAGGGCCGCGGGAATATACATACTCATGCTTATGCTCCTTTGAGTTTTATATATGCCCTGGCCTTTGCGATACGCACCAGATGTTCCAGATATTGGTACTGTTCCCATTCCTGCTGTTGCTCCGGTATCAGGCCGGTGGTACGGTTTTTCTCCAGCAGTCCGCTTATTCGGTTTTGCAGTTCCTCAGACGGATGCAACGCCAGAATCTCCTCGGGGTCGGGCAGGCTGGCCAGAAATTCCATCACCTCGGCAGTGCCATCAAAACCGGACTGGGAAGCCGCATTCAGTTCCCGCAGGCCGAGTTCCAGGATTCTCGGGATCTGGTCTTCCAAGGGCACCAGGCGTATTGCCAATTTCTTGGGGATATTAAAATTAACAGATGTTTGCATATTTCTTTCCTCTCAGAATGTATCCTCTTTGATTACCGCAGATTCGCAAATTGGAAAATAATCTGTGCAATCGTTTCCATCTGGGTTAATCCGTGTAGATAGCTGTGCAATCTGCGGTTCAGAACCGGCAATGAATTGCCGGACTATTCTCAGTTGTCCCTGCGGGACCAAAAGACACTCCTTTCAAATCGTTAAAATTCACCCGATCCATTGCTCCCGCCACATCTCCCACATCAGGATGGCCCAGAGCCGATACTGGTGATTCCGCTTTCCGGACAGGTGTTCCTTTATTTTTTTCTCAACCAGGACAGGGTTGAATATGCCTTGTCTTCTCAGGCGTTCAGGGGAAAGATAATCCATCAGCAGAGGATTCAGTTCCCCCCGGAACCATTGATCTATGGGAACGCCAAATCCCATTTTGGGTCTTTCAGATAACGATTCAGGCACATACCTGGCCAGAACTTTTTTCAGCAGATA
>JAOZLU010000156.1:1389-12543 GCA_029934695.1 Desulfobacterales bacterium
TCTGATCCACCCGCATGAGTCTGGAGAGAAGCAGGCTTTGTACTCCGGTGTGGCAGCTATTTTCAATTTTCAATCTTCCAGATCGTCCCGTCGGGCCGATCTTCGAGGACAACATTCATCTCGTCCAGTTGTTTTCTGATCTGATCTGCCTTTGCCCAGTCCTTATTCTTCCTCGCGTATGTCCGCTTCTGGATCATGTTGTCAATGACCGCGGGATCAATGGATTTCTCTTCAAGCCCCTTGAGTTTCTTTTTCTCGAAATAGGCTTTGGGCGATTCTGTGAGAATGCCGAGAATGCCTTGGCCGATGTCCAGGATATCTGCCCGACCGGATCGTATAGTGCCCTCCGCATCAGGAGGAAGCTCTTTTTTATTCGCATCCAACAAGCTGTTCAGACTGCGGACCCCGTCAAAAATTGCGCCCAGCCCCAGCGCAGTGTTGAAATCGTCATCCATTGCCCTGCAAAATGTCTCCCAACAGGGCCGTTCCTTCAGATCGCCGTCACTTACCGGTCCCGAGGTTTCCTCAACCCGTTCAAGAAGCCCGTAGATTCTGTCCAGACGAGCTGTTGACTCGTCCATTGCCTTATCCGTAAAATCAATGGGGCTGCGGTAATGGTTGGAAAGGAGAAAGAGGCGTATTGCTTCGGGATGATAAGATTTCAGCACATCCTTTATCATCAGAAAATTTCCCAGGGATTTTGACATTTTCTCCTGATCTATATTTACAAAGCCGTTATGCATCCAGTATTTTGCAAAGGTTTTTCCAGATGCTCCCTCGGACTGGGCAATCTCGTTCTCATGGTGCGGAAAAATGAGGTCTTTGCCGCCGCCGTGAATGTCAAATGTCTCTCCCAACAACTTGTTGCTCATTGCGGAGCATTCAATATGCCATCCTGGCCTGCCTTTTCCCCAGGGACTGTCCCACGCGGGTTCTCCGGGTTTTGCGGCTTTCCATAACGCGAAGTCAAAGGGGTTACGTTTTCTTTCGTCAACATCCACCCGGGCACCGGCTTCCATATCTTCCAGCTTGCGGCCTGAAAGTTTTCCATAGTCCTGAAAAGATTCAACTGCATAATACACATCGCCGTCTGTCTGGTACGCCTTGCCTTTTTCAATAAGCTTTAAAACAAATGCCTTGATCTCATCAATATATTCCGTGACTTTGGGTTCAAAATCCGCTCGCTGAACATTGAGCGCGTCCATGTCATTATAAAATTCTTTGATGAATTTCTCAGAAAGCTCACGGGAGTCAAGCCCCATTTCATTGGCCCGATTGATGATCTTGTCATCCACATCTGTAAAATTTCTCACATAAGTGACATCAAAGCCCCGCGCTTTGAAATAGCGCACGATAACATCAAAAACAACGACCGATCTTGCGTGTCCGATATGGCAGTAATCGTAAACGGTGGGACCGCAGACATACATGCTTACCTTTCCGGACTCAATCGGTTCAAAGGGTTCTTTTTTTCCGCCTAATGTATTGTAAACTCGAATCGTCATATTTTTTCCCTCGTTTTAGATTTTAAGTTTCCCAAAAAGTTCGTAGTTCCGCCTTTAGCGGTGCTGCAAATTTTCTCAATGGATGAGAACAACACACATCGCACCGATCCCCTCCCCTTTTCCGATCATGCCAAGCCCCTCGGTGGTTGTGGCTTTGATATTTATGCAGTCAGGGTCGGTTTCAAGGGTCTGGGCGATATTTTTTTTCATTTCTTCCTTATAAGGGGAAAGTTTCGGAGCTTCTGCAAAAACGGTGATGTCTCCGTTGATGATCGAAAAGCCCCTGGCCCTGACCATCTTGTATGTTCTGGCAAGAAGCCTGATACTGTGAATATCTTTAAATTCAGGATCCGTATCCGGGAAATGCTGGCCAATATCCCCCAGACCGGCTGCTCCCAGAAGTGCGTCACAAACAGCATGAAGCAGCACATCCGCATCTGAATGTCCAAGCAGTCCTTTTTCAAAAGGGATCATCACTCCCCCCAGCACAAGTTTTCGTCCTGAAATCAGGCGATGAACATCATATCCGGTCCCAATTCTCATTGAAATCTCCTATCTCGACGGTGAAAAGTTGAAAGCAGCCAATTCCCGTCTGCTGATAATGCAATGTTTGATATCTGACACTCAGATCACTTTTATCAACTTTTCTGGTGGTTGTCAATTTGCCAGTGATTCAGAGGCAAAATAATCAAAACATATCAATAATAAAAGAAATTCTCTGATTATAACGGGTTTTGAGGAGGGTCCCGGCACCCTGATAAAGAATTTTCACAGATGAAAAGAAATCGGTTTTTTTTAAATTAAACCGTAAACTCAAGTGAAAAAAAACACCTGTTCTGTCCGTCGGAATCTGGAAATGTGCCTGATTATAACGCTTTCAGGGAGGCCTGAAATCAGCCCTGCGTCGCACCTTCTTTAACCACAAAGGACACAAAGGGGGCACAAAGGGGCACAAAGCGTTCGGCCGGATATGTCTGAGGGCAGGTGCGGGAGCCTCACCTGAATCCGTTATAATCAGAAATGTGCAAAATAAATATTGCCTTTTAGTTGAAAGCTGTGCTATTTTTCAAAGAATTGTACAAGTTATTATAAGCAGATGCCAGAAAATTTATGGCTGGTATCTTTGTGCAGGACAAAAAAATGGACGGGGGACTCCCCTGAATCCGTTATAATCAGAATAAAAGCTAAGGAGGGGCAAGTCTGTGTTTGAGGATAAACATATAGTTGTCCCCCTGAAAGTAACGAGTCTTATGAAACGAGAATTTAATGACACCGGATTGTGTATTCCCGATCGGCATTACATGGCAGACACATCCGAAAAAATCGAAGCTATTATACAATTTGTCGAAAAAGGCAAATATTTCACCATCAGCCGCCCCCGTCAGTTTGGCAAGACGACCACGTTATCGTTGTTGAGCCGGCAGCTCAACCTCAGAAAGGATTACCTGACTCTGAGTATCAGCTTTGAGGATATTGACACCGATACTTACCAGCATCAGGAACGGTTTATTTATGGCTTTCTGGATATGCTTGCCATCGAATTTGAATCTTTGGACCTTCCGGAGCCAGCCGGATTTATCGAACAGCAGATTGACAAAATCACCAATATGCCGGCTTTGTCACGTTTCATCACCAGACTTGTCCGTGACATACTCCCGGGCAAATCGGTGGTGCTGCTGATTGATGAAGTGGATAAAAGCAGCAATAATCAGCTCTTTTTAGATTTCCTGGGGATGTTGCGAAAGAAATATTTACGCTGGAATGAGGGAAAAGATGACACTTTTCAGTCAGTCATCCTGGCCGGAGTGCATGATATTAAGACCCTCAAAGCCAAAATCCGGCCTGACGAAAGAAAATCCTTTGACTCCGCTCAGGATAAATACAACAGCCCCTGGAATATTGCGGCTGATTTCAAAGTGGATCTTAGCTTTTCACTTCGCGAAATTGAATCCATGTTGCAGGATTACACTCGGGAAAAGGAGATTCGACCGGATATTCCGGCAATTGCCGAACAGTTGCACTACTATACTTCCGGTTATCCATATCTGGTCAGCAAGCTCTGCAAGTTCATTGACGAGGACATTGTGCCCTCGCGGAAGGATAAGAATTGGTCAGTCACCGATGCAGACGCGGCTTTCATGATGATTGCGGACAAGGGATATACCACCACCCTGTTTGACAGCTTAACTAAAAACTTGGAAAACAATGATGATTTGTATGAACTCGTTTTTCAGATTATCATCAACGGTGAAAGGTTTGATTTTGCCATTGCCAACCCGGTGATTAATCTGGGATTCATACATGGAATTATTGTCAGAGCAGACCAGGGACGCTGCCATATTCATAATCGTATTTTTGAGCAGCGGATTTATGACTATATGATGTCCAAACTGCTCCAAACGAAATATCGTGAAGTAAATGCTTTCAGCGGCCCGGAGTTTTACAGCGATGAGGGCCTGGATGTCAGGCTGATCCTGCAACGCTTCCAAGCCTTTATGAAAGAACACGGTTCAAATCGGGATGCCAGATTCCTGGAACGGGAAGGGCGTCTGCTGTTTCTCTCCTACCTCCGGCCCATCATCAACGGCACAGGATTTGATTTCAAAGAACCGAATGTATCTGACGAACGGCGGATGGACATTGTCATCACCTGCCGGAATAAACGGTATGTGATTGAACTGAAAATCTGGCACGGCCCCAAATATCATCAGAAAGGGCTGGAACAGTTAAGCAGCTATCTGGACAAATATTCGCTCAAAGAGGGTTATCTGCTGATTTATAATTTCAATAAGAACAAGGAATACAAACAGGAGCAGATTGTGTTTGAGGATAAACATATATTTGCCGTCTGGATATGAGGCGTGGCAAAGGGATTTGATCTCAAAAATGTAGGGTGGGTGCAGCGAAGCGGAACCCACCTTTTGGGGACTGCATTATAAATGATGTAGTCGGCGCAGTGGAGTCTGATCCTGAAAAGGAAAATGTTATGATTCGGCGGCATATTGGAGGGAAGCGGGAGAGATTGGGGTTGTCTTTTGTGGAAGTTTGATAACAACTATTAGGAACGGCGGATACTCTTTGTTTAGTTAGTTATCCTTTTCCTTTCTTCTGAATGCGAAAAAGAATATGATCAATATTGAAGAAGATAGAAATATCTTACTATAAGATAAACATACTGAATCTTCATTCAATACTGAAATAAAGCAGTTATCATCACTAGGATTTTTCTTTGCGACATAGATATGGCAACACATTCCTTCTGGCATCACCTACACTGATTCCCAGTTGAATATCCTAGTCCATTGAAATATCCAGTTGCAAGCCCATCTGGAGCAAAATTATTATCTGAGTCACAAGATGCTGTACCATCAACCATGTGCGATCTTTTAATCCACTTGGGAAGGTTTCAGAATTTTCACATCCGGGATATATTTAAAATCCCTGGTGTTATATGTGAGAAGCGGCACATCATATACAGAGGCAGTCGCCGCAATCACCGAATCCGGGAGTTGCATATTGTGGGAAAGCGAGTACTTCCTTATCAGAGTTGTGGCAATATATAGAATGTCCTGGCTGATTTCCAGCCGGCGGAACGTATTCAGTTTCTGCCCTATTTTTTTTAGTTCCTCTTTATCGTGGGCACCCTGCAGAAGTTCCATTTCGATGACAGAATTGACAAACAGGATAAAATGGCGTTCTTTCAAGTCGGATAACAGTGTGCTGTTTCCGTTGATATAATCAATAATTACGCATGTGTCGCACAGCAGCAGTTTATCCATCTGTTGTTCTTTTCCATAATTTTCTTCTCAGTTTCCTCCCGAATTTCGCACTGTCCTTTACAGATGTAAACGGCCTCACACAACTTAAATCCTCGTCAGCAGGGTAGTGAATCTGAACAGAATGACGGAGAGGGTCACACTTTCTGAATGGGGATGGTGATCTTTTTCTGACAAGACTCCTGATTTCATTAAGAATCACATCCTGAATATTTTTTCCTTCCTCCTGTGCGATTCTGGAAAGCCCCTCTCCGATATCTTGCTCATCAATGTTCAGAATAAGTTGTTGCATTTATGATTTCCTTTAAAACAAAGTGTTAATAAGCATTAGAAAGGTCTGATGGTAAGGACTCCAGCCAGGACAAGGCTTCGTCACGACTCAGCAGAGGACTTTCTTTGGCTTCATCCATTGCCTTGTTCAGACAGTAGTCTTCCATTGCCTCGGACAATTTCCCGTCATTTTTCAGAAACAGCCGGTTCCATAACTCAATCGGAACAACAACTGTTTTTGTGAGCCCATTCCTGTCTGTCAGATATTCAAGTTCGGACATGACTGATTCTCCTGCACAGCTAAAATTTCATTTCAGCACTCCCCAAATTCGGCATGGAGAGTACCCCGGAAGGATGAAGAAGTCCGGTCTGTCTGAGGGACCGGATCAGCGGCTGAATTTCCTGCAATGCCTGAGCCATTGCCATTGCTGACGTTTTTTCCTCGCTGCTTACGGCTCCCTCTTTCATCAGCATTTCCATCCAGTTCTTTCTCTTGGGAAAGATTTTCAGGCGGACAGCCTCATTTTCCGGAATGCCTGCGGCTTTTTTTGCAAGACGGATTGCAAGGGGAAAGCCGCCCAGTTCATCCACCAGCCCCAGTTCTTTGGCATCCTCGCCCGTCCATATCCGTCCCTTGGCGATTTCTGCCACTTTTTCTCCGGAAAGGCCCCGCCCCTGTTCCACTTTGCCTGTAAAGTCCCCATAAATCCGGTCCAGCGCACCCTGAAAGAGGTTCCACTGCACAGGCGTGTAATCATGGATTCCGCTCCATAGGGTCGCATTTTGGCTGGTGTGAACCTCGTCCCAGGATATGCCAAGCTTCTCCCATAAGCCGGGAGTCAGCATTTTCCCGGCCAGAACGCCGATGGAGCCGGTGATGGTCCCGGGCTGGGCCACGATTTTATCCGCAGCCATTGCAACGAAATAGCCGCCGGAGCCTGCCACATCTCCCATGGAGACAATCACCGGTTTCCCGGATGACTTGGCACGAACCGTCTCACGCCAGATACTGTCGGACGCGACATAAGATCCCCCGGGGCTGCTCACCCGGAAAAGAATCGCCCTGACCTCATCATCCTTTATTGCCGAGCGAAAGGCCCGGGTAATTGTTTCCGACCCCATGACCTCATCTCCGGATAAATGATTGTGCCTACTTTTTCCTCTCGCTATCCCTCCCACACCATAAATCAGGGCAATAGTTTCCCCTTCTGTGTAAAGCCGGCCTGCTTTCTCCAAGTAATTCAGCAGGGGCAGAAAAGTGACATCCCCGACCTTTTTCTCTATATCTCCATAGACCTTGTCCCGATAAGCAAGTTCATCAACGAGCTTTGCATTGACAGCTTCCTGACCGAGAAACAGCCCGTGGTCCGTAATCGAGAGCACATCCTCCTCGGAGAGTTTTCGCACCTCGGCAATTTCCCTTACAATCTGTCCGAACACAGACATCATCACCTTGGAGACGGCTTCCTTATGCGGCTCTGTGTATTTTTCCTCGGTAAAAATGTTCATGGCGTTTTTGTATTCATGACGCTGATCCATACGGGGGACAACCCCGATTTTTTTAAGGGTTCCTTTCAAAAACTGGGTTTCCCATATCAGCCCGGTCAGCCCGATATCGCCCGAAGGTTGAAGAAAAATTTTTTCAAACGCGGTTGCCAGATAATAGGCCCTGTTTCCCGGTCCGAACTCTCCGAACGTATCCGCATAGGCAATGGCTGTTTTCCCTTTTTTGCGAAATGCCAGAACAGCGTCACGAACCTCCTGAACCCGGGCAAAGCCCATATTTGCTCGGCTGACCCGGGCGATAATCCCCAGCACCCGCTCATCATCCGAAGCGATTTGCAGGGCTTCAACAACATCAAGCACCTGCGGTGTTTTTCCCATCATCAGGGCTGTGGGATCATCACCCACATATTCGACAAGTTCTTTGTCAAAATTCAGCTCCAGAAATGTCTTATCAGAAACATCTTCTTTGCTTATCCAGAAAAATATCCCGGTTGCCATCCCCATGAAGATTGAAAAAATGGTTATAGCACCGATAATCATAAGGAATTTCTTTAAAAAATTTTTCACAGTCATTTATCCTTTCCTTTCGGCAAGCTCAGGGGCCGCAGAGTGCCGAAGTGCCGGCCATAAAAAGCCCGTTAATGGTTTTGCTGTCCTGAATTTCTCCCTTATAGACCATTGTCATTGCTTCGTCAAGCCTGATTTTATGGACACTGAGTTGTTCATCTTTATTCAGATTTTGCCCGACAGGAGTAAGATGCCCTGCCAGAAAGATGTGAATCCGCTCATCTGAATATCCGGGTACCGGGGTAATTTCCCCCAGCTTTTGCCATATGCCTGCGGAAAAGCCTGTTTCTTCAGTGAGTTCTCTTTTTGCACATGCAAGGGGAGCCTCGTCAGAGTCAAGGGTTCCCGCGGGGATTTCCCATATATAATCCCTGACGGCATGACGGTATTGTCTGATCAGTATCACCGTATCTTTGTCAAACAGGGGGACGATTGCCGCTGCCCCGGGATGATGCAGGATATCAATATCAATTGTTTCACCATTGGACAGGGTTATATTTTCTGTCACCATTGTGAATACCCTGCCCTGATGCACAGTGACGCTTTTGTTTACCTTTGCGGACATCTTTATTTACTCCTATATAAATTTTTTTTCCTTTCACAAAAAAAGTCGGGTTGTTTTTTATTCCAAAAAAGTCTTTCATACATGAAAAATCTGACAAACGCAACAACTATAAATTTATCCTGATTATAAGACCTCAAGGGGAGCGTTGTCTGCAGATGGCAGCTACAGGGAAAGCATATAAGAATGGGAAAGAACTGAGACAACTGAGAACAGCCCGGCAATTCATCACGTCATCTGCACGGATTAGGGATAAGAAAGGATTTTTTGTCTCGCAGGGCTTATGAAAATAGCCCGGCAATTCATTGCCGGGAACCAATTCTCTCCCATTTTTTTGTTCCGTAGGGACAACTGAAAAATTGCTCCCATGCTTTCAGCCATCCTACGAGACAGAACAGTTGTCAAACAGAAAGTCAGGTAAAAAGCTGGAAGTGGCTGATATTCCATCAATATAATCCATAAATGACCGGTTCTCCGGAATAATAAACATTGCTGTTGCAAAGTATTTCAATGAGTTCATGCTGACCAAATTCAATGATCCTGAAATCTTTTCTGATGCCATGCCCATGCGGTTTCAATTATTTTGTCAAGAGATGCATACTTGGGTTTCCATCCCAATTCGGTCATAATTTTGGCAGAAGAGCCAATCAGCTTTGCAGGGTCCCCTTCGCGGCGATTTCCTTCAATCACATGGATATTGCGACCTGTTACAGTTCTGGCACTTTCAATCACTTCTCTGACTGAAAATCCGTTTCCGTTTCCGAGGTTGAAAATCGTGCTTTCAGCGTCATAAGTCTTTTCAGCGGCAAGGACATGTGCCGCGGCAAGGTCTGTCACATGAATATAGTCCCTTATGCATGTTCCGTCAGGTGTATCGTAATCTGTCCCGAAAATTTCGATATGGGGCCTTCGCTCCGAGGCCGCATCCAGCACCAAAGGGATGAGATGCGTCTCAGGGGTGTGATCTTCCCCGATTTTTCCGCCAGGATCGGCACCTGCCGCGTTAAAGTATCTCAGTATGGAGAATCGGATATTATAAGAAAAAGCCGCATCCCGCAGAATTTCCTCAAAAAAGAATTTTGATTTGCCATAAGGGGTAAAAGGCTTTTGCCTGTGAGATTCGGTAATAGGGATGTGCGTGGGATTGCCATAAGTTGCACAGGTGGAGGAAAATTGAAAGACCTTCACGTCATTTTCTAAGGCTTGGTTTAACAACGTCAGTGCCTTAACCAGGTTGTTGTCATAATATTTCCGAGGATTTTTCACAGATTCACCAACATAGGCAAAGGCTGCGAAGTGGCTTACCATATCAATCTTATAATTTGAAAACAGGGATTCCAGCAAGGATGTGTCGCCAATATCTCCTTCGATAAAATTCCCCCATTGAACAAACTCTTTATGACCATAGATCAGATTGTCAAGAACAATAACACGATAGCCATTTTCTGAAAAAGCTTTTGCGGCAGATGACCCGACATACCCGGCCCCGCCTGTGATTAAAACGGTTTTCATACGTTGATTTTCCTTTGTTTTTTTCTGATTATACTCAAGAGACTTCCGAATATCCGCCTTCATCTTCTTGTATTTTTTAAGGGACTCAGAAAAAACGCATTCCCCAAAAAATCTCGCAAAGGCGCAGAGAGGGGTTCCTCAGTCAGTTTTCCCGTGCCTTTTCTTTGCGCCTCTGCGCCTCTGCGAGAAATATGAGACAAAGGGACAATGCGTTTTTTCCGGGTCCCTAAGAATAGCTTTGGCCTGCCGTCTGAAGGCAGGCGAAGATTTTACTTCAAATCTCCTGATATAATCAGTAAATCTCTTCAGAGAGAAATCATTCCTTATGCATGTTATTCTTATTCGCTCAGTATGCACTTTTGCATCCGGCAATTTGAGTAAAAAGGCACGTCTGTATTGCCAAGAACAGACTGAGGAATATTCTGAAGCTCATTCAGGTTGTCCATTGGCATAAGAACATTTTTCGCGCCGTTCTCAGACAGTACGGATACTTTGTCGGCAAAATTGATAACCCTTTCGACTGCCCCGCCGACAGATATGTTGCCCAGAACGCCAAGACCGGGTTTAAGATTTTTTTTATATATGGCAGACATGACAGCAGCATAGACAGCCGCTCCGATTCCTGTGGCGATATTTGCGCCAAGCAGGTTTGTCACCTGAATTGAAATGTCATAAGTACCTGATCAATAATTTTGAAGAGGTAACACTCTGAAAATTCAGAATTAAACCCCATAAAAATGTTACAAAACTTTTGCACAGGTACTTAATTGCTTAAAGAATGCTGTTTTCCCTCTGCCGGCGGCTCGGATTTAGCAATCCGAGCCGAGTCAAGGGGGGATGAATTTAAAAAGTTGTGCAGTTTCCCCTCTGCTCCCGCGGGATTGCCAAATCCCGCGGCTCGGATTTGGCAATCCGAGCCGAGCCAAGGGGGATGAATTTAAAAAATTGTGTAGTTTTCCCTCTGCCGGCGACTCGGATTTAGCAATCCGAGCCGAGCCAAGGGGGATGAATTTAAAAAATTGTGTAGTTTTCCCTCTGCCGGCGGCTCGGATTTAGCAATCCGAGCCGAGTCAAGGGGGATGAATTTAAAAAGCTGTGTAGTTTTCCCTCTGCTCCCGTGGGATTGCCAAATCCCGCGGCTCGGATTTGGCAATCCGAGCCGAGCCAAGGGGGATGAATTTAAAAAATTGTGTAGTCGTTTTCTGTTGTTAATCTTAATCTTATGTTACCTGTTCATCATAAAAGTCCCCCTGTATCTCTGACAATCTTCTGTTTAATTACGGTTTTGTCCAGCATCTCTTTTGTTTCAGCGTCAATAATAACAGCTTCCAGTTCGGTTCTACGGTCAAAGTTGTATTCTTTTTTCAAAACTTCATCAGAATTCAGGGTGATAATATCGCTTTTCTGATTATAACGGATTCAGGGGAGGCTCCCGCACCTGCCCTCAGACAGATCC
>JAOZLU010000741.1 GCA_029934695.1 Desulfobacterales bacterium
GATACCCCAGTCTTTTATGGCCGCAATGTCAGCATTTCTGATTTTGTCTTTTACCCATTGAGGAAGATTGCCAAAACGGGCTTCCATCTGGCAAAAAAGCATTTCTGTTCCTCCCCGACGTATCCCTATTCGTTCAGCATTTGAAACATATCGCATTTTATATTTCTCCTCAAATTTAAAGAGTTCCTGATGATAAGACTCCTCCAGTTCTTTTGGCAGAACCATGATCCAGTCGATAAAACGATAGAGGTTGATAATCTCGGACTTGCTGAAATTCCGCCTGTAAAGGGCTTTTGTCAGTTCGATTTTGTAGTTAAACCGGGTCCGGGTGTCCTTTTTCGTCTCCATGGTCCGCAGATGAGCAGCCACCGCGACAGCAAAAATGTTGTCGGATTCCTCAAGTGATCCGAGTCTCTTCCTGTAATCCAGAAGCTTGACCGAACGGAAACGGATCGCCACCCTGCATCCCCACAGTTTGTGAGAGTATGCCGAGGGACGCCAGCTGAAATCGTCATCCGCAAGCACCGCCAGGCTCGCAACCGGACGCTGATACAGATCATGGCTCCGATAGTTGTAAACAAAAGTTCTGTACGGAAAGTCCGTCTTTTTCTGAGCCTGCACCTCAACATGCGCCAGCACCCACGTCTCCTCCCCGTTCTTTTTCCACACCCGGAACAGCTTGTCCGCCAGACGGCCGCCGGTCTCGGCCTCACGGGTGATCTGGCGCAGTTCCTTGTCCAGAGAGCTGTATCCCCTGGTCCAGTCAATTTTCAGGGCGATATCCGGAAAGAAGAAGATCAGGAACTGCTCAAAATAATCGGTCAGGATATCTTTCCACGGGCTGTCATATTCGTCACTCTGAGTCATTTTTTGTCATTCCCAAGCTGTCCCCGCCACAGGTGTCCCAGTGACCGAATCCGTCTGCAGGCTTTCACTTTCATTGCTGTCCACAGCTGTCACAGTATAACTGTATGCCCTTCCGTTTGTCAGGCAGGAGTCTGTGAATGTGGTTTCGGTCAGCAGTTCATGATTTAATCGCTGCCCATCCCTGTAAATATGGTATCCCTGAATATCCGACTCAGAATTTGCATTCCATGTTATCGTTGCCACAGTGTCACCCGGAGCAGTTGCCAGACCCCCAGGAGGTTCCGGCCTCGGATCAAGGGACACAGTCACCGCGTCAGAAACCTCGCTTAACACGCCGTAAGCATTTGTGGCAACAGCGGTGACGGCATTTTCGCCTTGGGAAATCTGAACACCGGACAGGCTGAAGCGGCCTGAACTGGAAGCCAGTGTGGTTCCTTGGGATACGCCGTTGACGAATATTTCGACGGTGGCCCCTGTGTCCGTAGTTCCTCTTACCGTAATCACTGAATCGGCCAAACTGGTTCCGCTGTCCGGTTGAGTTATTACAGGAGCAAGGCTTTGCTGCCGTGTAATTTTCACTTGGGAATTAACCAGAGTGCCCAAAGCAGCATTGGCAGGATTACTCAAAGTAATATTGAACATTTCGTCATGTTCATCAACTCCGTTATCAAGAATGGTGACAGCAAAGGTTTTGCTGATTTCACCCGGATTGAAAGTGAGCGTACCATTGGCCGCGGCATAGTCGCTTCCGGCAGTGGCGGTTCCGTCGCTGGTGGCATAATCAACTGTAATCGTGTTGGAGCTGATCTTTGAAAGAGAAGCTATTATTTCTACGACACTCTGACTCACATGGACTGTATAATTTGACAAGGAAAAAGCAATCCTGACAGGTGCTTCATTTACCATAATTGTAACTGTTGCAACATCCGAATAAGTTTTTTTATCAAACACTTTATATGTAAAGCTATCCTCACCAACATAGTCTGTTTCGGATGTGTATTTAAACGAACCATCGGAATTCAATGTTAGCGAACCATGAGAGACGTAGTTCACCAATTCAGCCGTTTTATCATAGACTGAAACACTCTCATCATTTGATAATACACCTGTTTGAGAATTAATATTCAGTGAAGTCCCCTGGTCAGCGGAGTACGAATCGTTTTTGGCAATTGGCGAATGATACTCGGGGTCATTATTATTTGTAAAATCCAGATCAAAGGAACTTGATGAAACCTGGGCAATGCAGGTATCCAAAGGCAGAGATTTAACCTGAACATTAAGGGTTACAGTGACTATTTCCTCCTTTTCCATAGTTCCGATATTGCAAGTCAGAATTCCGTTATTTTCTGCCCACGTTCCCTGTGTAACTGAGGCATTACCGAAGGAAACTGTATCAGGAAGTCGGATAATTGCTTCAACATCTTCCGCTTTGTGGGGACCGAAGTTGTTGACAACAATGGAATAACTTGCAGAGGCATTCAACTGAGGATCAGTCGGAGCGGTAACACTGACTGCCACATCGGTGCCACTGATAAAACTTCCCCCTTCAATAAAGACCCATGTATCAAACGCATAATCACTTTTGTCAGCTACCGCCAACTTAATATGATGGGACTGACCAGGTGTTACATTGGCAAGCACTTCTAAAACAACAGTAAACCCATCGCATTGTATATTATGCTCAGGGTTGTCGTCTGAATTGCTGATATAATATTCTGAATTCGTATGATGATTAATATTCGTAATGGATACCGGTGTCGTTGTCTCTGGAAGCAGTGCAATGTTTTCACCGTCTAAGAAAAAACCGAATACATCACTGTAATCCAAATATTCAGGATATTCATCTGACCCATCACATATCTGAAAGAAATTGAGCTTCCAACCGGGACAAAATCAAATTCCAGTACTGCCGCATCATTTGTTGACGCGTTAATCAGGACATCAAGATCAGTGTCACCTGGTTGTTCATTTTCGTTAGATGTGTCAGCATAATCATTAGGGCCGATAACATCGCCCACCTTTCCCGAACTCAGAATGACACCGGCGTTTAAGCCAATTCCAGCATCTTGTCCTTCATCGAAGCTGCCAGCAGCAACATTGGCTCCGGTAAAAGTGATATTTGAAACTTCAACGCCTTTCCCTAACAGAGAATTTACCAAGGTTTCAGCAGTGAGATCGCTATCCAGATCTATTGTCTGTAGCGCACTGACCTGCATGGGGAAAGCAAACAAACACAGTAATACAGCTATCAGCACTCGAATTGAACTGCCTGATTTCATAATATTCA
>JAOZLU010000157.1:0-9902 GCA_029934695.1 Desulfobacterales bacterium
TCCGAACAGTCTTTTTGTTGTGCAAAAAACCGCTTCGCTCAATTTTTGCACTCCGGACAATCTTTTTGTTGAAAGCTATAGCACAATTTTTCAAATTGTGCCTGAGCAAATTGCAAATTTGCTCTGCATCGGACGGGGCTATTGGAGACTGCCCAATACATCATCCAACTGGTCAATATCAAGACCGTCATAGTCAATATCGCTCGGAGTGATCTCCGTATCTTCCACAGCAGCACAATGCGCTGTTATCGCCAGCAACTCACGCCTGAAATGCGCTCCCAGCTTCTCTATTGACTCTGCCTTGTACAACTTCCGGTTATATGTGACAGACATCTCCAGTTTGCCCTGAATGACGATGCCGTTCAAATCAACATCGTACAGGAGTTCCGCTTCAGGACTCACGTCATGGCCTGACGATTCTTCAGCGAGGCGGAACTGATCGCCCGTCTCTCTGTCAAACTGCCCCAGATAGTTAAAGCTGACCTGCGGACGGGTATCAAAGGCCATGTCTTTCTTATTCTCCGAAGAAGTCAGATACTTCAATATGCCATACCCCATTCCCTTACCCGGAATTTTCCTGAGCAATTCCTTGACGTACTTAATCTGATAACCAAGGTCATCATCCGATCCCGGAGGAATCTCCAGCACGACAGGATATATGCTCGTAAACCAGCCCACCGTTCTGCTGACATCAACATGCTCAAGTTCTCTCCCGTGTCCCTCCATATTAATGAGCGTTTTGCTGTCTCCGTGCCATAACTGCATGGCGCGGGCAAAAGCTGTCAGGAGAATGTCGTTAATCTCTGTGTTGTAAGCATGATTCACTTTCGTCAGCAGCATTTCGGTCTCTTCTTCAGACAGAGAAACCAGTATTGTCCGGGTATCTCTGACGCGCCAGGCATTGCTTTCCGCTTCAAAATCTGTTGGCAAAGATTTTACTGGAATGGCTTCGATTTCCTTCCAATACGCTTTCTCCTGCAACAGTCCATCCGAGTCCGCGTACTCCTGAATCTGCTCTGCCCAGTATTGAAAGGAATGCGTTTTTGAAGACAGGCGAACCGGTTCTCCGGTTAGGCACTGTGCATAAGCCTGTTGAATATCCTCAGCCAAAACACGCCAGGAAAACCCGTCAATCCCCAGATGATGAATCACGATAAGCAGACGATCCTCTTCTTTCAGCCGGAAGAGAACAATTTTCATCAAAGGCCCCTCAGCCAGATTCATACTTGCCTGGACATCGCCAGCATAGGATTCCAGCCGGGACTTCGCATCTTCTGCTTCCATAAGATTTATGGTTTCAAAAGCCACAGGATAATCCAGACCGCAATTTTCCTGAATGATCTCTCCTGAATCCCGAATCTCGAATCTCATCCGCAACGCGTCGTGGTGTTCCTGAACTTTCTCAATGGCTGTCCTCAGCGCATCTTCCTGAAATCTTTCCGTTGAGCAGAGCATCTCAGACTGATTGAAATGATGCCTGGCCCGCTTATACGAATCAAAAAACCAGGACTGAACCGCAGTCAGCGGCACAACGCCCGTTATTAAATCCTGGGCAATAACACGCTCAGTGCTCACCACTCTGTCTGCCAGTCCCGCAATTGTGGGATATTGGAAAATGTCCCGCACCTCTATTTTCAAATCTTCCTCCTGAAGACGGGATGCAATCTGAATCGCCTTTATGGAATCCCCTCCGATTGCGAAATAATTATCATAGATTCCAATATGCTCTCTGCCCACTATCCGCTGCCATGCCCTGAGCATAAGTTCCTCGATCTCATTCCGGGGCGCGGCCATCTCTGTGCTGGTTTCCAAGGTTGCCTCCTCCGGCGAAGGCAAAGCTTTGCGATCCACCTTTCCGCTGACATTGAGGGGAAATACCTCCATGCAGACAAAATAGGACGGAATCATATAAACCGGGAGGGACTGCCCCAGAAAATCCCGCAACGCCGCGACATCCGGCGGCGATTTCACCTCTTCCCGGCATACAAAATAAGCGATCAGTTCCCTGGCAGGAGAGGTTGGGCTGACTCGGTCTCTCACAACGGCCTGACGAATATCAGGATGCCGGAGGAATCTGTTCTCAATTTCTCCCAGTTCGATTCTGTAGCCCCGGATTTTCACCTGATCGTCATTCCTGCCAAAATACTCAACACAGCCGTCGGGCATCCATCTTGCCATATCTCCGATGCGATACATCTTTTCTCCCGGCTTGTGAGGATGCGAAACGAATTTTTCCGCAGTCTGTTCAGGCAGGTTAAGATATCCTCTGGCAAGTCCGTCGCCGCTGGCGCAAAGTTCTCCTGGAATGCCTATGGGCACAATTTGGTCATTCGCATCCAGAATGATGACCTGCGTGTTGGAGATCGGACGCCCGATAGGAATATCCCTTTCATAAAACTTCTCTATCTGATGACACGTCGTAAGCGTTCCGTTCTCTGTGGGGCCGTATCCGTTGACCACCCTCAGATTCGGATGCGCCTTCCTGACCTTGTTGATATGAGGCGTGGAAAGCTTCTCACCGCCGACCACCAATGTTTTCATGCCCTCAAAAATGCCGGTGTCTGCATCCAGAAGTTCATTAAACAGGCTGGTGGTGAGCCACATTGTTGCGATGCCATAGTGTCTCACATAATATTTCATTTTATCCGCTTCCATAATAGCCCTGTCGGGAATCAGACATAAACATCCTCCGTTCAGAAGCGGCCCCCATATATCAAACACCGAGACATCAAAAGAAAGGGAGCAGGTCTGCAAAACCTTGTCGGATTCATCAAAACGGATGTAGTTGGTGTTCAGTACCGTCCGCAGCCCTGTGCGATGTTCAATAAGCGAGCCTTTGGGGTTGCCTGTGGACCCGGAGGTGTAAATCACATACCCGAGACTTCGGCCGTTTCCTACAGCCTTGAGATCAGGTTTTTGGGATTTTGAATGCTGAATTCCTAAGTCTTTGGCATCAATGGCCTGAATACCTGCACACTGGGGAATGATCTCACTGAGATATTCCCCTTCCGCAATAACGACCCGGCATTTTGAATCTGTCAATATATATTTAATCCGCTCAATGGGATGAGCAGGGTCTATGGCCATGTACGCGCCGCCTGATTTGAGGATCCCCAGGAGCGATATGATCATCCGCTCGCTTTTGTCCATCAGCACCCCCACGCATTCCTCATGGCCAACATTGAACTCGTCTTTCAGTGTATGAGCCAGATGATTCGCACACGCGTTCAGTTCTTGGTAGGACAGCTCCGTGCCTTCATATACCACGGCCCGGTTGTCCGGAACCTCTCTGACCTTTGCCTCAAATACCTCCGCGATGGTTTTGTCTCTGGGGTAATCCGTGGTGGTATCATTGAACTCAACAAGAATTTGATGACGTTCTGATTCCGGGAGGATATTCAGATACGCCACCGACTGATCCGGCGCATTGACAACGCTTTTCGCCAGTTCTTCGAGATGATTTCTCATCCTCAGAATGCGACCATCTTCAAACAAATCCGTGTTGTATTCAATGACCACGTCGAAAGCATCGCGGGTTTCTGTCACGGTAAACGTCAAATCATATTTGCTGGTACGAGTCTGGAAATCAAACTCCGATACCTCCACGTTGTCAAAGGCCTTATGTGTCGTCTGCGTCTCATTGTGCATCACCACTATGACATCAAAGACCGGGGACCGGCTCATATCTCTTTCCAATCCTAACTCGTCCGTGAGTTTGTCAAAAGGATACAGTTGATGGTTGTATGCTTCGATACAGGTCTGCCGTACTTTTTTCAGAGCCGAGATAAATGTGTCATTCCCATGGATTTGATCTCTCAACGCCAGCATGTTCACATAAAACCCGATCTGATCTTCCAAATCAGGATGATTTCTCCCTGTGATGGGGGTTCCGATGATAATATCCTGTTGGGCAGTGTAGCGATGAAACAGAATTTTGATTAGAGATATGACAACCATAAAAAGACTGGAATCGTTTTCCTCAGCTATTTTCTGCAACTCCGGCTTGTTGCCCAGATTAAAGCGGATTGCCTCGCCGTTAAAAGTCTGAACTGTGGGGCGAGGATAATCGGTTGGCAGATTCAGCACGGGCATTTCCCCTGACAATTTTTCAAGCCAATAGGTTTTGTGCGCCTGTATCTTGTCCGAAGTCAGCAGCTCATTCTGCCACGCGGCATAGTCCTTGTACTGAATTTGCAGGCGCGGCAGAGGGTCTTCCTCGCCTTTTGAATACGCGGTGTACAACGCGAGCACTTCTTTTGTCAGCACATCAAGGGAAAGCGCGTCGCTGATAATATGATGGATATTGACAATCAGGATATGCCGATCCTCGGAAAGCTTGAGCAGCTTTGCTCTCAGCAAAGGTGTCCCGGACAGGTCAAAGGGCGTAAGCGACTCTTTTTCAGCATATTTTCTCGCCAATGTTTCGTTGTCTGCTTCTCCGCTCAGATCCATTTCCTCTATGACAAAGGGCACATCGTCATGGATTTTCTGGCAGGGTTCTCCGTCAACCACAATAAAGGAAGTCCGTAGCGACTCATGGCGTTCAACCAGGCGCTGAAACGCCTTGTGAAATGCAGGGACGTCAAACGCCCCATCAAGCAGACATGCACCGGGAATATTGTAGTTGACCAGATTCTGCTCCAACTGATCAATGATCCACAACCGGCGTTGGGCATGGGACGCGTCGTAATATTCCTGCAGCTCCACAGGCTCGATCTCAGCATAACCCAGCTTGTCTGACTGGCTGACAAACGCCGACAAATTCCTCACGGTGGAATGGGCAAAGAAATCCTGTATGCTGATCTCTCTCTCAAACGTCTTATATATCTTTGAAATGATTCGGATCGCACTCAGCGAATTCCCGCCGATCTGAAAAAAAGGATTGTTGACACCCACCTTCTTCAGCCCCAGAACATCTCCCCACATTTCAGCGAGACTCTCCTCGATCTCGTTTGCAGGGGATTCGTATTTTATCGTTGCATAGATGATGTCTTCGGGCTTGGGAAGTGCCTTTTTATCTATTTTGCCATTGATATTGAAAGGAAATTCATCAAGCCGGACAAAAAAGGACGGGATCATATATACCGGCAGATAATGTCTCAGATACGCTCTTAACGCATCAATATCCGTCGGCGATTTTTCTGTGTAATAGCAGACGAGGCGAATATCATAATCCGGAGTTTTGTGTGCGATGATCAGGGGGCGTTCAATGGTGTCATATCCGAACAATTTGCTTTCGATTTCGTTCATCTCAATGCGGATGCCATTGACTTTCACCTGCCCGTCCAGCCTTCCGATGAATTCCACGCTCCTGTCCGGAAGATACCTTCCGAGATCGCCGGTCTTATAGATAATATCCTCTTCCTCGGTATTCAGCGGATTTTGAACAAAACTTGCCGCGTTGAGTTCAGGAGCGTTATAATATCCCTTACTCCTGAACGGTGTCTTTATGAAGATTTCACCGATCTCACCGACCCGGCATAAGGCATTGTCTTTGAGGATCAGGACGGCGGTGTTTGAAATGGGCTGCCCCAGGGGAATGATTTTGTTCTTTTCAAGGGGCTTCTCATTGATCCGATGATATATTTTTGCCAGGGTTGTCTCTGAGGGGCCGTAAATATTGACCAGTTCTATGCGGTCTCCGACACAGTCCATCCATCGGATGACATCGCTTCCATATACCGCCTCACCTGCCAGCAGGATATGCTTGAGATCAGGCAGTATATCCCCGGATTTTTGGTTTCCGGTTTCAATCTCCTTCAGAATCAGACGGAATAATGAGGGAACGCAATGCACAAGCGTCAGCTTTGAATCTTCCATCCATTTCAGCAGATGTCTGATGTTGGCCCTGGTTTCCTGTTCCGGGATGCACACAGTTCCGCCTGTGAGCAGCGGCACAAATATATCTCTGAAGCTTACGTCAAAGGTGGTCGGCGCAAACAGGCTGACATGGATGTTTTCGTCCAATGCGAATTCCTGAATTTCCCAATGAACAAAATGGCTTAATCCTTTATGACATCCCAATATTGCTTTTGGATCTCCGGTTGAACCGGAGGTGAAGATAATATAATTGCTGTCATCCGGGCCAGAGCGTAACTGGGGATTCTCATGGGAATATTCGCTTGCTGAAACAGTTGCTCCGCCATTGTCCGTCTGTATGACGGTGATCTGTTTCTCCTGATTTATGATAAGCAGACAGGTAATTTTATCTGAGAGACCAAAATCACTCAGTTGGCGCATCACTGTGTCTTTCAGTTCAGGGCTTGTCACAACAACTTTCGGCAATGTCTGCTTCAAAATGTATTCCAGCCGCTTTTCAGGAAATTCGATGTCTAAGGGCATAAACACGCCGCCGGACTTGGAAACGCCCATAATGCCTGCAATATATTCAATGCTTCCGGGCAGGAAAATCCCGACAACCGCATTTTTTTCCACGCCGTTTTCATGTAATGCATGGGCGATTCTGTTGGCGTTCCTGTTCAGTGCATCGTAAGTGATGTTTCGCTCTCCTTGCTCAATGGCGATATTGCCGGAAAACTTCTCCGCGACATTTTCAAATACACTGTGTATAATCTTTTTGTCCATCGTCTTTCCTCTTTAAAAGCTGTTTGTCAAAATTTCATATTTATTCAAATAGTTGTAACTGATCAGGATATGTATCGCAGGGATATGCTATTTTTTGTTCTTGCGATACAATCAGATCGGAAAGCAACGGGTTTACCTCTTCTTCCACATTACGCAGAAAGTTTATCTCTTTTTCCATATCCGCCATTTTGCCCAGTTCGCAAAGAATACGCCCCATCAGTGCAACTTTGGAATCTCCAGGTGAAACCTTTATCTCCGATCTGGTCAGTTCTGTTATCTGTGTTTTCGCTTTTTCAACGGATGTCCGGAGTATATTGCCTGCGTCGAATTCAGCTTTCTCATTTCCAGATTTCCTGCATACAAGAATAAGATCAAGATGAATTGGCGTTTTAGCCTGTTGAACAGATACAGATACCGACATTTCTGCTTTGACAGGATATGACTGCACACAGATAAAACCGGCCTTGCGTATTGCTTCATACACCGCTGTCCACCCCTCATGTCTGGAGTGGTGATATGTAAAGATGAGAAGGCCCTCATTTTTGAGAACCCTGTTACATTCTGAAAAAACGCTGCATAATTTTTCAGAAAATTTATCTGCGTCTGTATCCTGGACCTCAGCTTCATGCCGTGTCGTCTCATCATCTGATATATTCAGAATCTGATTCAGCCAGTAATAAAAAAAGTCAGCCAGTTGAGAATAATGCACATTGTCAAAAAACGGCGGATCTGTGATAACCATGTCAACACTCAGGTTTTCAATGTCTGTATTCCCGGAATCTCCGTGAGAGATATAAACAGAAGGCCCGTTTTTTCTGAAGTCAGAGTAATTTCCAGCGATGTCACAATTCAGCGGTATATTAATGTTGGAAATTTTCAAACTTTTTCTATTTTTCAATTGTAATTCAAAAGGGTTGGATTTGTAATCCAATGATCTGAGAATTCTGCTTTTATATAATGTGGAAAAAGAGCCTGAAGATTTAGGTGTACCCCAGATATTTGCTTCGATTGGCATTACCTCGGTTTTCAGAATATGATGTGCAAATATATGGCGGACAGCTCCCGTACCTTCTCCTTTGAAAGTGCAGAACATGTTGTTAAATTCGAGTATGCCTGACAAAAGGCAGGAAAAGAGTTGTTTTGAATGAGAATCAGACAATTGTTTTATTTCGTCGCAAAGAAGGTGAATACAAATCAGTTGTCTTGGAGAAAACATCTGATCCCAGGATTTATAATTATATTTTAAAATCTGATTGGTGTTATACCCCTTTTTTATTGATACAAATGGGATTTTTTTACTTGAACTTAAAAGCTCAAATTCTGATTTCACCTGATCCAGCACTTTGAAATCATATGCATTGGGTTTTTCGTATACTTTGACACCTTCATCCAGTACGAGTTTTGCATACAATTTATGATTTAATGGCTGATCTGTTTTTTTCAAATACTCAACCAGTTTGAATTTATATGAACAATGCGGACAGGACACTGTGCCACCGTTAATATTCCCATTCTGAGGATTGTAGATTGTCTTACAGATTGAACAGATTGTTTTTTCGCAGTCATAAAACGTATGGTTTATACCGTGACATCCCGGGCAGACAGCCCTGGCCGATGGGTCTTTTTTGGGGACCGCATTTTTTGAAAAAATTCGTGATTTAAATAAGTCTGTCTCATTCTCGCAATTTGGGCAGTTCAGAATTTTTACCCAAAAATAGTAAAGAACATCCGTCAGTTTTCCATTGTCAAGTTTGGTTTTATATAATGACTGAATTTTATCTTTTATGTTGTTTTCAATTTGTATGAATATGCTGTTTATCTCATCCACTTTGTATTTTGCCAAACTGGCGCGGACAATCACCGATGACATAGGATTAATATCCCGACCAATTACCCTGCATCCCAGTTTCGCAGCCTCACCTACCGTTACGCCACTGCCCATAAAAGGGTCGAAAACTGTCAGATCAGAAAAACAGTTTTTAGAATAATAGCTTTTCAATATATCAGCACTTTCATCGCTGCAAGCCGCCAAAATAATACCTCGGAATACCGAGCCAAGTCTTTTGGCCCACCATTTATGTATATAATATACAGGTCTGTATATCTCTTTCCGCCAGGATTCTCTTTCTGCCAACTGACTTAAAAAACCTATTGGAAAATCTTTTTCTATATATTTCTTCATTCAATTATAACCTCTTCATATTTATGGTTCAAGCTTGGGCATTGACGCAACACGCTCTTTTGGCCTGCGTTCTTTGCATGCCTTGAAGATGTCTCTTCTTACAGGCAGATTGTCTAAATTGATATCAGATTGTCCTGTGGTATCTATAACAACATAATGAAATGAATTGTTATATTTATCATCCCTTATCACAATATCTGTGCAGTTTATATGATGTCCAATGACTGAAAGATCATGCTTCTTGATGACAAGAATATGCCTTAAATGAAAAAAACTTAATTTATGATTAAGAGGGTTGGGATATGTGTACATCTTTCTGTGCCTGACAGAGCCTTCTCCGTAAGACGTTTCTCACAATTTTCATCCAACGGTGAAACCATCTCAGCTTCATACCATCTCCCCTTTAATCGCCCGCAACTGTCCTTCTTATTACAAGAGGCCAAAAGATTTTCATATAAAAACATATCTTTCCGATATAACGGAATCCCTTTGGGTCTCAGATGTTCAATATGGGAATCTTCCGGTGATATCATGACTTCACAGTAACAGCACATTTCAAGTTGTTCTTCAACCAGGCATTTTCTGAGTTCTCCATGCTCAGAAGTTTTAAAAAAACCGCCCCAGCCAGCCCCTTTGTTACGCTTTTTCCATCGGCTGAAATTTTCAGGCTCCGTTATTTTTTTACAGATATGCTTCACAAACATAGCCCTTTCCTAAGGAGCAACATCTCCGCCCGTATGAGATCAGGGTCAGTCGGAATCTCTTTTTTAAGAGATTTGATAATATCAGAAGCCTTATCAAATTCTTTTCTGCTTATATGCTCAAAAAGGATTTCTATTTGCTCATGTATGGGCGCGGCTGGCCGGGCCACCTCCTCCATTACCAGTTCCAGCAAGCGATCCATTGTCATTCCGTAGCTTTCATCAGGCTTTTCATATATGATGTCATTATCAGCTCTCTTCAGAATAAAAACAGAGTCAGGTCTGACATTGCCAAGAATCTGTGGCGAATGGGTCGTAATGATAAACTGACAGTTGGGAAACGAACTCAGAAGCCTGGGAATGATCTCACGTTGCCAGGAAGGATGCAGGTGAAGTTCGATGGCATCTGTCATAAAGACCGCTTCGCCATGCAG
>JAOZLU010000157.1:10002-12520 GCA_029934695.1 Desulfobacterales bacterium
AAGGATGCAGGTGAAGTTCGATGGCATCTGTCATAAAGACCGCTTCGCCATGCAGAGGTTTTTCTGCTTTGGGAAAACTGACAGCAAGATATACTGCAATTGTTGCCACAAATGCAACCAGATGCTGCTCGCCGGAAGACAACTGTGAAAAAAGAAGGATATCTTCCTCGCTTCCAAGATGCTTTTGAACTGTAAACCCGTATTTTTCCCTGTCATGGAAAAGCCCGGCAAATCCTGTAATATCCGCAATTGCTTTTTTCACGGTTTGGAGGATTTTATCTTTTTCAAAGTGATCTCTGCCAAACTCCTTTCCGCTGTCGATAAATTTTCTCAGTCTGTTGTTTTCCAAATCCTCACGATCTGAAATCCATGCAAAAGAATGACCGTACCGGGTTGTGTCATCTATAATGGAACCCATAATCGGATCCACTCCTGAGATGATATTCCTTATTTTTTCGTTTGGAGCATACGTACCTGTCATTGTGGAACGATTTTCTGAAAAACTTCTGTGAGGAAGCCGCAGTCCTGCCTGGGGAAAATGGGTGATAAAATCGGAGGCCATTTCTCCAGGTTTGCTGCTCACGGTCGTAGAGATATGTTTATCTCTGAACGAAAATTGTAACCTGACACGAGCGAACTCTGCACCGATCTGAATATCATGGAGACTGATAATAGCCAGACTCTCCAAATCCCGGCGCTCATTTCCCGTGACATGATTCAGGTGTGCAATATCAAGCGTTTTTTCCAATGCGTTCAGTATGGTGGTTTTCCCAATTCCGTTCTTTCCGGCAAACACATTCAATTGCGGATGAAAATCAATCCGCATCTCTCGGATGCCTCGAAAATTTTCAATATGGAGCCTTTGTACCCTCACCTTTTATTCCTTTGATAAAATCTGGTTATAACGCTTTTCGGGGCTGAACCTGAAATCTGGACATTGTTATCGTTTAACGATTGTATAAACTCTCTGAAGTCTTTGTTCAGTAATGTTTTTCCATCCATGATATTCCTGCCTGATTTCTTCCAAACAAGCCAGCCGCTCCTCATAACTCCTACTCTGCCAGTAAGCAAAATCGCTCGGCTGATTTTTTATACTTACTTTCCTGCAAACTTTTGCAATTTTACGCATATTTTCCATATTCGTTTAAATATTGAAGTTTTGAGTCGTCCAGACTGTCTTTGCGATTTTATTATCAGACGAATCGAATATGAGAGCAACTCAATGCTCACCCCGGCAATTCGGTCACAATTCCCTTTTCTTCAAGATACGGTTCAAGTCTGCTCTCGAATCCGTGCCTGCTGAAAAAAGCCAGCCTGAGCTCCTTGCCGGAAAAACGGTCATTATGGAGACGGACGGCTTTTTCAATGAACTCATCCACGGTTTTTTCGGTGATTTTGTTCAGATATCTGGGAAGGTAGTTCTTGCACTCCGCCATGATGACGGACTGTCCTCCTTCCAGAACAATGTCAATCTCCTCGCCGCTCGTCAGATGATAACCGGTTACGGGAGCAAACTCCGTGACGCTGATTCCCTGAACGATTCCGCCTTTGCCGGCAATGATATGCCGGACAAGCCTGAGCAGCACCTCCTGCTCGTAATAACGGCCCTTGAGATTGTTGTGCCGGCCCTGCAGCACACCGAGCTTTCCGCGCAGTTCCTCTGCCTCGGCCAGTTCCAGTTCCAGGTGCTCGGCACGGTCTTTCAGATAATCCAGCATGTTGTCGTTTCTGAAATAGCTGTCGAATTCGTCAACGGGCAGACCGTACAGGTCGGCATGAACTGTCATCAGAACTTTTTTCAGGGTCCGGTCGAACACGCCGCCGTATCTGCCGCCCCTCTCCTCGATCAGGTCATATCTGTGCAGAAGCCTCAGCTCTCTCCGGAGTTCCCCCTCATCCAGATCAAGGGACATGGCCTGCCTGAGCCGGCCCGGATAATACCATTCCCCTTCATGTCTGCACAGGAAATACGTTATTCGGCGCAGGTTGACATCGTTGACGCTGTTCATGGCATGAGACAGATATTCCTCCCAGTCGCTCCTGATGCGGCCTTTTTCGACCTCCCAGGCCAATGCCCTGTCAGCATCCTCAAAAGTGGAGATTTCGGGCTTGCCGATGTTCGGGGCCAGCAGGTCAACGATCCGTCCCGGAACATTGTTGGTTATGTGTGCTATGTATCCGGCGGTTTCCCGGTCGGTCCGATACCCGAAAAATCCGGCATAGTTCAGTGTCATTTCAACCGATTCGGATTCATCCATCCGCGGCACAGAAACTTCGGTGAACCGCTGGGGCAGCCATCGCATCAGGTCATTAGACACGACCCCCATCAGCGATCCGGTGATCAGAAGCGGGGCCACCCGGCTCTCGGCCGGCGACATATAGGCTTTGCAGGGTTTGTCCTCGTTTCCGGCATCTATGTACATGTTCAGGTACTGGAATTCATCAAGCATCTGCACAACCTGATCTTCGACACCGACCATCGAGGCAAATCCGCGGGGAACTCCGACGGCTTTAATTA
>JAOZLU010000158.1:0-6256 GCA_029934695.1 Desulfobacterales bacterium
GACAGCTGTGATCCCTGCAGACCGCGGATGAACGCGGATGAACGCTGATGCTCCCGCACTCGACCGCCTGCACAGGCCGTGAGCGTCTGTCTGCGTTCATCTGCGGATCATATCGGAAACCACAAAAACCGTTAGAACCAGAATTATATTAACTGTTTGAAGCGTATATAGGTGTCGAATGGTAGAATATGTTTCAAAACGTATGTTCAGCCTGGTAATAACCGTGTTCGGCATCATGGTGGTGTCTTTTTTCATCTCCTGTGTCGTGCCTCTGGATCCGCTGGCCTCCATTGCAGGTCCCCAGGCTCCCGAAGAAACAGTGGAACGCCTGCGCGTTCTTTACGGGTTTGACCAGCCGATTTATATTCAGTTCGGCCGTTATGTCGGCCGCCTGCTCAAAGGAGACCTGGGCAAGTCGTTCCAGACCGCGCGGCCCGTGCTTGATGATATTTTAGCCTATTTTCCGGCAACCATAGAACTGGCATTCGTGGCACTGATTTTTGCCGTCATGATCGGTGTGCCTCTCGGCATGATGTCGGCTGTGTACCGCAATTCCGTGCTTGACCATTTCGCACGGGTTTTCAGTCTTCTCGGTGTTTCCATGCCGGTGTTCTGGACCGGTCTGGTGCTTCTTCTGATCTTTTATTTCAATCTCGGATGGTTCCCGGAACCAGGAAGGCTCGACATCATGCTGATGGAGCCTGACCGTGTCACCGGCTTTCTGCTGATTGACAGCATTCTCGCTGCTGACCTGGAGGTGTTCTGGGACGCGCTGACACATATGATCCTTCCGGCATTTGTGCTCGGTTTTGCAGGAATGGCCGGGATCAGCCGTATCGTGAGGTCCAGCATGCTGGACGTGCTTTCAAAGGAGTATATCAAAACCGCACGGATCAAGGGACTGAATGAATTTCTGGTGTTGGTGCGTCATGCGCTGCGTAACGCACTGATACCTGCTGTGACCGTTATCGGCCTCACTTTCGGATACCTGCTCGAAGGTTCCGTGCTGACCGAGACGATCTTCGCGTGGCCCGGACTGGGCCGTTATCTGGCACAGGCATATCTGACGCTTGATCTGAACGCTGTCGTGGGCGGCACAATGATTGTCGCCATCAATTTCTGCGTGGTCAATATGTTTGTGGACATACTTTATGTTTTTCTTAATCCTCAGATTTCATTAAAGGAGTGATGCTTGAAATATGAAGAGTATGAAGGTGCTTCATACTTCTTTCAAACATCAGATATAAGATACAATGTCATCAACAACTTTGGACAAAACAAAAGTGGATCACCTTCGCAGCGAGGCAAAAGCCCGCTATCTGAAGGACTCGTATCTCCTCTGGTGCCGCAATCATCTGATGATTACAGGCACCTTTATCATTCTCATCCTTATTCTCGTTGCAATTTTTGCACCCCTGCTGGCCACGCACGATCCATACCATCAGATCCTCAAGAACCGCCTGTATCCGCCATCATCAGAGCATTTTTTCGGCACGGACAATCTTGGGCGGGACATCTTCTCGCGGGTGGTGTTCGGAGCGCGTATCACCATACTTATCTCATTTCTGGTGGCATTCATCAGCACACCAATCGGCACCGCTGTCGGGATTTTGTCAGGATACATGGGAGGTAAGACAGACGAGGTGCTTATGCGGATAACAGATGTGTTCATGGCATTTCCCAAGCTGATTCTCGCTGTCGCGTTTGCGGCCGCACTGGGTCCCGGAGTGGTCAATGCGATCATTGCCATAGCGGTGGTCAACTGGCCTTCTTATGCAAGACTGGCCCGGGCAGAGACATTGGCTGTGCGAAACCATGATTATATCCAGGTGCTGAGGGTGATGGGAGCAGGCGATCTGCGTATAATGGCGGGACATATCCTGCCCTTATGTCTTTCTTCGGTGATTGTCCGCATGAGCCTGGATATGGGGCAGATCATTCTCACTGCAGCCGGTCTCGGATTCCTCGGACTGGGTGCACAACCGCCCATGCCGGAATGGGGACTTATGGTCGCGGACGGTCGTCTCTACCTCGTGGATCACTGGTGGGTCGCCACTCTCCCGGGATTTGCGATTCTGACTATTGTCATAGGCTTCAATCTGCTCGGAGACGGTGTCCGGGATATTATTGACCCGCACCAGAGGCAAAGCTGAAAAAACAGGGTGAAGAGTAAAGAAGCTTAACTCTTAACTCTTTGCCCTTTACTCTTGCCCCTTTACTCTTAACCCTTAACCATTGCAAAACCATGAAACCTTTACTTAGTGTCGAAAATCTGAACGTGCGTTTTCATACGCTGAGAGGAGCGGTACACGCACTGAACGGAGTTTCCTTCCATATCAACAGGGAGGAGATTCTCGGAATTGCCGGCGAATCCGGATGCGGCAAGTCTGTCACGTCCCGGGCGATTCTGAGACTGATTGAGCCGCCCGGGCGAATTGAGGGAGGGAGCATCCATTTTGAAGGTCGTGATATTCTCGGCATGAGCATTGCTGAAATCAGACGGATGCGCGGAAAAGAGATATCAATGATCATGCAGGAACCCAAGATGTCTCTGAACCCTGTCATGCGGGTCGGCTATCAGGTGGCTGAAACACTGCTCATTCACAACCCCTCGCTCACTAGGCAGTCAGCGAGGGATCAGGCCGCTGACATGCTCTCGGAAGTGGGAATTCCCGATGCCGGCAGCATGTCACAGCGTTATCCGCATCAACTGAGCGGCGGCATGGCTCAGAGAGTGATGATCGCCATGATGCTGGTGACCCGGCCCAAGCTGCTCATCGCAGACGAACCGACCTCCGCGCTTGATGTCACCATTCAGGCTCAGATTCTTGATCTGTTCAAGGGTCTTATCAAAGATGTCAGGACTTCCGTGCTGATGATCACCCATGATCTGGGCGTAATGGCGGAAACCTGTGACAGAATAGCGGTGATGTATGCGGGCAATATGGTGGAAATAGGATCAGTCAGAAAGGTGCTTAAAAGCCCCTCTCATCCCTATACCCGGGCTCTTTTAAAAACCGTTCCGGATAACGCCAACCCCGACACCCCGCTTCTGTCGATCAGAGGAAATGTGCCTAGCCTTATGGAACCTCAGAACAGCTGCATGTTTGCACCGAGGTGCGATCATGTCATGGATCGTTGCCGGCATGAAAAGCCGCACATGTACGATCTGCAGGAAGGGCACAGGGTCGCCTGCTTTCTGAGAGGGTAAAGGGGCTTTACAGCCTTAACCCTTGCCCCACAGCTTTAACCCTTAACCCCTTAACCCTTTATGCTTATGTCAAAAAATATGGAAGAATCCCCCCTTTTGGAAATCACCAATCTGCATGTCCATTTCCCCATTTCCGAAGGTCTGCTGAAAAAGAAACACTCTGTGGTAAAGGCGGTCAACGATGTCAGCCTGAGCCTGCAGAGCGGCGAAATACTCGGACTGGTTGGAGAGTCGGGATGCGGAAAGACGACTTTGGGCAGCTCGGTGGTCGGGCTTTCTCCGATCACCTCCGGACAAATCCGTTTCAAAGACAAGAATCTGGTGGGCCTGTCCCCCAAAGAATCCAGAGAAAGGGCGCGTCATATCCAACTGCTGTTTCAGGATCCTTATTCCTGCCTGCATCCGCGCAAGACGGTCCGTGATCTGGTCGGAGTCGGACTGGATATTCATGAGATGGCAAAAGGATACGAGATTGACGAGCAGGTTCTTGCCATGCTTGAGCGTGTCGGATTCGGCATTGATCATCTCTATCGCTATCCCCATGAATTTTCAGGAGGACAGCGTCAGAGGATCGCCTTGGCCCGTGCGCTGGTGCTGCATCCTGAACTGCTGATCCTTGACGAACCCACCTCAGCGCTTGATGTCTCTGTCCAGGCGCAGATTCTCAACCTGCTCAGGGAACTCCGGCAGGAGTTTTCCCTGACCTATATTTTTATCTCACATGATCTCGGTGTGGTGCATTATATAAGCAACCGTATCGGAGTGATGTATCTGGGCAATATTGTCGAACTGGGACCCACGGATGATATTTTCCTTCATCCTCTGCACCCGTATTCACAGATTCTGCTCTCATCACTCCCTTCGATTGATCCTGACAAACCGCCTGACCGGCAGGTTCTGAAAGGAGACATCCCAACACCGATAGACCCGCCGCCAGGATGTCCTTTCGCATCCCGCTGTCCACAAATGCAGGGCTTATGCCGCCAAGAAAAGCCGCCACTTGTTCCGCATGAGGACAGGGCTGAACATCTCAGCGCGTGTCATTTTGTATGAAGGTTTCAGGTTATGAAAAAATCCATTATGTCACATATAGAAACACTGCATCGCAAAGCCCTTACGATAAATGCCCATTTTGATCTCGCTTATGACGTGGCAAACCGCAGAGATCGGGGACAGAAAAAGGTGACAGAGACAAACTATCTTGAACAGTTCCGCAAAGGCAGTTTCAATCTGATTGTCTCATCCCTTTTTGTGCATGATTATTTTCTGCCTGAAATGGGTCTGCGGAAAGCACTGAATCAGATAAGCCTTATGTTTCAGGAGATGGAAGAATCACCTGGCACAATGCGGATGTGCAGAACTCCGGATGATATTCGGCAGGCAAAGAAGAATGATGAGATCGGGATCATGCTCTCCTTTGAGGGGGTTGATCCTCTTCAGAACGACATCAGCCTGTTACGCATCTTCTACGAGCTCGGTGTCAGAGGAGTCGGACTTACCTGGAGCAGGCGGAATTATGCCGGAGACGGCTCCTTTTTTAAAACCGTCCGGGAGGGCAGAAAAGGCGGACTCACAGATTTCGGAGTCAAAGTGGTCGAAACTGCGGAATCCCTCGGAATGTTCATTGATGTCAGCCATCTCAATGACGAAGGTTTCTGGGATGTCATGAAATTTGCAAAAAAACCGGTTATCGCATCTCATTCCAACTGCAGGGCACTGACTGACATCATGAGAAATCTTGATGACAGACAGATAGAGGCAATTGCTGAAAAACACGGCGTGATCGGCATCAACGCTCTCAGTCTCTTTGTGGGAGACACCTCTGAAAACAAAAAACGTCTGACCGCGGAAGACCTGCTCAACCATATTGATCATATCGTGCAGACAGCCGGAGTCGAACATGTCGGACTCGGCTTCGACTTTTGCGACTGCCTGGACAACTTTCTGACATCACCAGCTTTCATAGAAACTTATGATGTGCTGAACGGACATCACAGCCTCCATGAGCTTACATCCGGTCTGATCGGAAGAGGCTATTCTGATGATGATATTTTACTGATTTTGGGCGGAAACTTCATGCGTGTGTTTGAGGAGACTCTGACGTGAAACGTGATGCTCCCCACTCTGACCGGCTGCACAGACCGTGAGCGTCTGTCTGCGTTCATCTGCGGATCATATCGGAAACCACAAAATCCGTTAGAATCAGGATTATTCCAACCGTGGGAGAACTGTCGTATGTCATACAGTGACTTTAAAACAATTGATGAGGTAATTGACAAATTCAGTCTTGAGGTCATATCTGAACCCTTTGCAGATCGGTTGGCAATTGAAATAGAAGATTATCCATTTGCAAAAATTAAAGGTAAAGTACAAAATGAAATGAGTTTTGTCAATGAAGTTACAATATGTGAAGATATTATCAAACCCATTTTAGACTTAGTAGCAGAAAAATACAGCAATCTTTTTGTATGGTCGCATGTACCCTACAATGTAGATCCGGACGAAGGATTAAAAGGTGAACCGGATTATCTGATAGCACCTAAGATAAAATACAGAAGCATGGCATTGCCTCCTCTATGTGTCATTGAAGCAAAGCAGGAAAAATTTGATGAAGGTTGGGCACAAGCTTTGGCTGAAATGGTAGCTGCTTCCAGACAAGGTGTGAAAGTCTGTTATGCTTCAGTGACTACTGGTGATATTTGGATGTTTGGACAAATGGAAAGTGGCCGGTCCTTCACTAAGGACCCCAGAAAAATATCAGCCACCACAGATTTGCAATGGGTGTTTGATGCCTTAAACTGGATGTTTGACAAGGCAAATGAACAAGTACAGCCAGGTGGTCTTAACCAGCCGGAACGGAATGGAGTGCGGAAATGAGCCTCTGGGTGATATTTTCGCAGCACCAGTGTTTGACAAGGCGAATGAACAGGTACAGCGAGGTGGTCTTAACCAGCCGGAACGGAATGGAGTGCGGAAATGAGCCCTTGGGCGATATTTTCGCAGCACCAGTGTTTGACAAGGCGAATGAACAGGTACAGCGAGGTG
>JAOZLU010000158.1:6356-8261 GCA_029934695.1 Desulfobacterales bacterium
GTCTTAACCAGCCGGAACGGAATGGAGTGCGGAAATGAGCCCCTAGGCGATATTTTCGCAGCACCAGAGGCGTTAATGATTAATGATTTACGGCTTATTCCGGGATGGTCCCGGAAGCAGGATGAATTTTAATAAAAAAAGGAGAAAAAAAGTATGAGAAAGGTGGCATTGTTCATTATTTTCGGGCTTGTGCTGGTATTTTCCGCGAGCCCCTCCATGGGGGAAAAACTTCTGAGGATTCCTTACGCAGATGACCCCAAAACCGCTGACTGCCAGAAGACAACGGAAAGTTACACATTGCCGTTGAATCTGTTCGACACTCTTGTGCAGGCGGTCACCGTGAGCCCGGGAAAATCAGATCTGGTTCCCGGACTGGCTGAAAAATGGGAAATTTCCAAAGACGGGAAAGTCTATACTTTTTATCTGAGGAAAGGTGTGCTGTTCCATAACGGTGAGGAACTGACCGCCGAAGATGTTGTCTTCACCTTTGGCAGAATGCTTGATCCCAAGACAAAGGCGCTCAACACCGACATTCTGGACTTTGTTGACGGTGCGAAAGAGCGGCTGGACGCCAAGGCTGATTCGGTCAGAGGCTTGAAGGTGCTGGACAAGTATGTTGTTCAGATCACTCTGAAAGAAGCTTACGCTCCTTTTATTGCGGTCATGGCAAGTCCCCAGGCATCCATTTTCAACAAAAAGTTTACAGAACCCCTCGGTGACCAGTTCGGACTGACACCCGAAACCACCTGCGGAACCGGACCCTTCATTCTGAAGGAATATGTGCTGAACGACCGGCAGGTTCTGACAGCGAATGACAAGTATTACAAGGGCCGTCCGAAAATTGACAGGATTCTCATTCGGGTGGTCTCGGATTCGGAAACCATGAGAATTCTTTTTGAGGCAGATGAGATAGACGTGTTTGACTGCGACTATGCAATGTCTCAGATTCCTTATTTTTATCAGCACAAGAAGTGGAAAAACCTGATAAAAAGCGGGCCCAGAGTGGGCATCTACTATTTCAGCATCAACCAGGGGGTCAAACCCTTTGACGATGTGCGTGTCCGGAAAGCTTTTCAGATGGCGATAGACAGGCAGAAAATTCTTGAGAAAAGATTTTTCGGCAAAGGCCGTATTGAAAACGGTGTCATGCCGCGGGGACTGGTCTGCTTCAATCCTGAACAGCAGCCTGTTGAGTATAATCCTGAAAAAGCGAAAAAACTGCTTGCAGAAGCCGGTTATCCCGACGGAGTTGACATCACTCTGGTTCAGGTGAGCGGATGGGGGGCGAAATGGGTTGACATCAATGAAATAGCGCAGGCAATGACAAAAAAAGCCGGTTTCAATGTCAAGATAAAGCAGCTTGACGAATCCGCATATTATGCAACCCGCAAGACAGGCAGGGTGGAAAACTATTGCCAGTCATGGTCGGCTGATTTCAATGATCCGGACAACTTTCTATACACGTTCTTCAGCGAACGGGGTTCGGTGGCCCGGTCCTTCAACAACAATGTTCCGGAGGTATTTGAAGCTCTGGACAGGGGCCGCACGATGACCGATCCTGCAAAACGCTGCGAACTGTATCAGGAACTGGAAAAGAAGATCGTGCATGAAAATGCAGCATGGCTTCCTCTTTTCAGCCTTGATCACACATACGTGGTTCAGCCTCGCGTCAAGAACTTCGTGGTTCCGTGGAACGGCTGGAGTGACATGTGCTACTTCAAAATGGAAATCGAGTGATCATTATGACATCGGCCCGCCGATGACTACAGACTGTAGCAGACTGTAGGGTGGGTGAAGGATTTTCGATTTTTCACGCAGTGAAAAACGAAAACCGCAACCCACCTTGTAGTTGTAGGGTGGGTGAAGGATTTTCGATTTTTCACGCAGTGAAAAACGAAAACCGCA
>JAOZLU010000158.1:8361-12473 GCA_029934695.1 Desulfobacterales bacterium
ACCCACCTTATATAAACTCGGACGTGACCGCAGACGAACACAGGATTATTGAATTGCAAAGGAGGAAATGCCTGCAGTTATAAATTTGAAACCTTCATACAAAAATATACACGATTGAGTATATTTTAAGGGACAGTTATGACATTATGCTGAGATATATTATAAAACGGGTGATTGTTTCCATTCCCGTGATGATCGGAATCACTGTTCTTCTTTTTATCATGCTGAATGTCATTCCAGGGGATCCGGTGGCTCTGATGATGAAAGAGCATATCAGCCCCGACGTGATTGCCAGGGTGCGGGCGCAGATGCACCTTGACGATCCCGCTATCACCCGGTACTTCCGATTTGTCAGCGGTGCGATTCAGGGAGACTTCGGCGTATCCTACAAACTTAACCGGCCCGTAACCGGCCTGATTATGCAGGCGTTTCCAAACACGCTGACTCTGGCTTTGTGTGCTGCCATGGTGTCGTGGATTATGGGGATACCCGCCGGCATTCTGTCGGCAGTGAGGCGATATTCATTTCTTGACAATTTCTTCATGGGATTTTCGCTGATAGGCGTGTCAATGCCGGTATTCTGGTCCGCGTTGCTGATGCAGTATGTTTTTGCTCTCAAACTGCACTGGCTTCCTGTTTCCGGTTTTTACGGCTTTGAATACGTGATTATGCCTGCGATTGTACTCGGCTGGAGTTCCGCAGGGGTTATTGCCCGTCTGACGCGCTCCAGTCTCCTCGAAGTGATGCGCCATGACTATATCCGCACTGCGAGAGCAAAAGGGTTGCGCGAACTCCCGGTGATTGTCGGTCATGCCCTGAAAAATTCCATGCTCCCTGTTGTCACGATCATGGCGATTCAGGTGGCAAGTCTTCTTTCAGGCGCGGTAATCACCGAGAGCATTTTTGGCATTCCGGGAGTGGGCAGGATCGCGGTGAATGCAATTCAGACCAGGGACATGCCCCTCCTGCAGGGTGCCATTCTTTTTACCACGATTCTCGTCATTACGGGAAACCTTGTGGCGGATATTCTTTATTCATATCTTGATCCCCGGATCCGCTTTGAAATGCAGGAGAAATAAGCGATGAATCAGCAGATTGAATCAGAAAGAAACAGAGGGACAGGGTCTGAAACCCGTGCCGGCCATGAAAATTTTCAGAAGGAAGATGACACCGACACTTTCTTCAAGGACATTGTCCACACGTTCAGGAAAAACCATACAGCAATGGCAGGGCTCATCATGGTGCTGTTTCTTGTCTTTGTTGCCGTATTCGGGCCTGTGATTTCCCCTCACGATCCGTACAGAGTGGAACTTGACGAGCAGCTTCTGCCTCCGTCCCAGACCTACTGGCTCGGGACAGACAAATTCGGAAGGGACCTCCTGACCCGGATTGTCTATGGATCACGAATTTCTCTCATGGTCGGTCTCGTGCCGAGTTTCATCTCCATGTTTCTCGGAACATTCATGGGAATAATCAGCGGCTATTACGGAGGCAAGATTGATTTTGCGATCATGCGGCTTGCCGATGTCATGATAGCCTTTCCCTCGCTGTTGCTTGCAATGGTTGTCATGTACACCCTCGGAGCGACTCTGTTCAACATTTTCATCGCACTGAGTCTTGTGGGATGGGCAGGAACCGCACGGGTGGTGCGCTCCCAGACGCTCGCACTGAAAGAGAAGGAATTTGTCGAAGCAGCACGGGCCATCGGGGTCAGAAAAAGCGTCATTATGGTCAGGCATATTCTTCCGAACTGTATGCCGGTACTTATTGTTCTGTTTTCACTCGGCATTCCCGAAGCCATCATGTACGAGTCGAGTCTCAGCTTTCTCGGGGTCGGGGCACAGCCTCCCACACCGAGCTGGGGACTTTTGGTGTCCAGAGGAAAAGCTTATCTCTTTTCCGCTCCCTGGGTGGCGATCATGCCGGGAGTGGCGATTCTGATCACGGTGATGGCTTTCAATTTTATGGGGGATGGGTTGCGAGATGCCTTGGATCCCTATATGAAAGATTAGGATGAAGAATGAAGGATGGACTGTCTTCATACTTCATCCTTAATATAAGGGGTGAAGGATGGAAAATATTTTACAGGTAAAGGACCTTGAAACAAAGTTTCATACGAAAAAAGGGGTTATCAGAGCTGTTGACCATGTTTCTTTTGAAGTCGGGAAAGGAAAAGTCATCGGTCTGGTGGGGGAATCAGGATGCGGAAAGAGCATGACCGCTCTTTCGATCATGGGTCTGGTTCCCTCTCCCCCGGGTGAGGTGACAGCCAGCGAGATTCTCCTGAATCAGCGGGACATTGCGAAACTGAGCCATTCCGTCTTGTGCAATATCCGGGGTAAAGAGATTTCCATGATTTTTCAGGAGCCGATGACATCCCTGAACCCTGTTTACACGGTGGGCCGCCAGGTGGGCGAGGCCGTTTCGATTCATCAGAAGAATGTGGGCAAGGCGGAGATTCGGGAGCGGGTGGTTGAAACCTTTGATCTGGTGGGCATCCCGGAACCTGCCTCCCGGTTCGGCGCGTACCCGCATCAACTCTCGGGCGGTCTCAGACAGCGGGTCATGATAGCCATGGCACTTATCTGCAAGCCGGAACTGCTCATTGCTGACGAGCCCACCACAGCACTTGATGTCACCATTCAGGCTCAGATTCTCAGCCTGATGATGGGGCTTAGGGAGCGTCTGCATACTTCCATCATCATGATCACCCATGACCTCGGTGTCATTGCCGAAGTATGCGACCATGTGAATGTGATGTATGCGGGAAAAATTGTGGAGACAGCCAATGTGTTCGATCTTTTTGACAAACCCTCGCATCCCTACACCCACGGACTGCTCAGGTCAATTCCGAGCGTCACGGAACAGGGAAGGCGAAAACACCTCGACAGCATCAGAGGCATAGTTCCCAATCTGCTTTATCTCCCAAACGGATGTTCTTTCAATCCGAGATGTGATAAGGCTTTGGATATCTGCCGACAGGAAAAGCCCGAATTTTTTGATCTTGGCGGCGGACACCATGTATCTTGCTGGCTACACGAAAAACAGGGGGAAGCCAATGACAGTGCGGTTGATTGAAGCACGGAATCTGAAAAAATATTTTCCGGTAAAAAGCGGCACTTACGGAACCAAACTGCAGTTTGTCCATGCTGTTGACGATGTGAACATCGTCATTCATGAACGGGAAACCTTTGCGCTCGTGGGCGAATCAGGTTGCGGCAAGACGACTCTGGGCAGAGTTTTCCTGCGTCTTGAAGAAAAGACTTCGGGGACAGTTCTTTACCGGAACACGGACATTCACTCTCTGAATGAGAAGGCCATGCGGGATCTCAGAAAGAAGATTCAGATCATCTTTCAGGACCCCTTTGCGTCACTGAATCCGAGAATGAGGATACGCAACATTCTGGCGGAACCGCTCACAACCCACAAATACGGCACGGCAGAGGAGACTGACTCAAGAATTCTTGAATTGTTGGAGCTTGTGGGACTCAGAGCGCATGTATTGCAGCGCTATCCGCATCAGTTCAGCGGGGGACAGCGTCAGCGGATCGGCATTGCCCGGGCACTCGCGCTGAATCCTGAATTTGTCGTCTGCGATGAGGCGGTTTCAGCTTTGGACGTCTCCATTCAGGCACAGATTCTGAATCTTCTCAGAGATTTGCAGGAGAAATTCAGGCTGACCTATCTTTTCATCACCCATGACCTGAGCGTGGTCAGACATATTGCAGACCGTGTCTGTGTCATGTTCCTCGGAAAGACCGTGGAACTCGGTCCCACGGACGAGATATTCAGGTATCCCCGGCATCCTTATACGATGTTTCTGCTTTCCGCTGTTCCCATTCCTGATCCTCATAAGAGAGGGCGTGAACGGCCCGTTCTGAAAGGAGACATCCCAAGCCCGATGAGTCTTCCCCCGGGATGCCGTTTTCATACCCGCTGTCCTTATACCAAACCTGTATGCAGGGAAGAGGACCCTTTGTTTGTCGAAAGCGGTGACAGGGCGGTGGCATGTCATTTTCCCTTGGATCAGAATTAAGTTCGCAGTTCCGTTACAGGGCAAGCATCAAGCATCAAACATCAAACATCAAACATCAAACATCAAACATCAAACA
>JAOZLU010000159.1:0-4469 GCA_029934695.1 Desulfobacterales bacterium
TTAAAGGTTTAACATATTGAATTTACTGATCTGTCCGGAACCCCTGTTTAAAATTGTCAATGAATTCAGTCAACCGGAAAAAACCTGATCATCAAGTATTCAGAAAAAAAGCTTGCAAAATCGGTCAGTCCCTTGTTATTCTGTTCTGAATGGAATTGGAATATGAACTTTTTTGATCTGCTGAACTTTATGAACAAAGGGCCAAATCGGAGACAGACAGATGTAACAGTTAGAAAAAATTATGGAAAAAAAACAAAAAGAAAAACTTGGGAATGTTATCAGGGAAAAGATCAAAGTTCAAAAAAAGAATATGATATCTTATAAGGAACTGATTAAGCCAATTCCGCCTGATAATGCCATAGGACGGCTGACCCGAATGGAGGCCATAAGCAACAAAAGTATAAATGAAGCAGCACTGGATGAGGCAAAGCATACGCTGTCAAGGCTTGAACGCGCTTTGAAAATGACAGATGATCCTGATTTCGGATTATGCAGAGTATGTGAGGAGATGATTCCGTTTGCGAGACTGATGATCATGCCTGAAAGTGACCTGTGCGTTCAGTGTGCAGAAAAGCTGACTGGCTGAAATCGTGGCAGGATAAAACAATACACCCCATATTGATCTGACGATCTGATGTTTAAACAATTACAGACTTTAAGAAAAAAATTATCCCTAAGAAACCCGATTTTTTCAAAAACCCGGGTTCCTCTGCCGGACAAGCATTATCTTAAATGCCATATTTCTTATCAGACAGCACTGACCAATATAAAAAAGGAGAATTATATTTGAATTTTAAAGAATTAGGACTGACCGGCAAAACTTTGAAAGCCGTGGATGAACTGGGTTTTGAAATACCGACGCAGATTCAGGAAAAGGTTATCCCTCATATTTTAGGATATGAGGGCGATATTGTCGGATTGGCCCAGACAGGAACAGGAAAAACCGCTGCATTCGGACTTCCGATTTTAGAAAGAATACAGATAAAAGGGAAGAATGTCCAGACGCTGATTCTGTGCCCGACAAGAGAGCTTTGCCTTCAGATAACCCGTGATATGGAGAACTACTCACGTTATATACAGAATCTTTCAATCACTGCTGTTTATGGCGGCGCTGGAATCGTTCCCCAGATGAGGGCTGTGCGGAAAGGAACCCATGTTATTGTTGCCACGCCAGGCCGTCTTCTGGATTTGATCAACCGGAAGGTTGTCAATCTCGGCACCATTCAGTATCTCGTGCTTGATGAGGCTGATATCATGGTGAACATGGGATTCAAGGAAGAGTTGGATGCGATTTTGGAGACCGCACCTGAGGAGAGACAGACGCTCCTGTTCTCGGCGACCATGCCGGAGGAAGTTGCCAAAATCGCCTCAAAATATATGAAAGACCCGACAGAGATAATAGCAGGTCAGAAAAATTCAGGAACTGCAAATGTCGAACACAAGTATTTCATGGTTCATGCAAAAGATAAGTATCTGGCTTTAAAGCGGATTGCAGACTTTCACCCTGAAATATACGGTATTATCTTTTGCAGAACCCGTGTCAGCACACAGGAAATAGCAGATAAGATGATCAAAGACGGCTATAATGCCGAAGCCCTTCACGGAGACCTCTCCCAGGTGCAAAGGGATTATGTGATGCGTAAATTCCGGGAGGGGAATCTTCAGCTTCTTGTTGCCACAGATATAGCAGCCCGGGGGCTGGATGTGAACCATCTGACCCATGTCATTCACTATGATCTTCCTGATGAGCTGGAAATATATACCCATCGGAGCGGACGGACCGGCAGGGCAGGAAGGATGGGAACGTCCCTTGCCATCATCAACATGAAAGAGAATTATAAGATCAGGAGGATCGAAAAAACCGTCAGGAGAAAGATAACTGCGGCGAACGTTCCTTTGGGAAAGGAGATATGCGAACAACAGTTGATGCATCTGATAGACCGGGTCAAGGCGGTCGAAATTGACAGCAATCAGATATCTCCTTATATGGGTGTTATCGAAGAGAAGCTTGCAACTTTGGACCGGGAAGCCCTGCTCAAACACTTTGTGTCGCTGGAGTTCAATCATTTCCTGAATTACTATCAGAATGCAGCGGATCTGACGCCGATAGTAAGAAAGAAGAAAAAGGACAAGCCTGTTAAAAATATCCGCGTCGTGAAAGAAAAGAAAAAGGATGAATCTGTCAGGAAAGACAGCGTTGAATCCGGTTATTCGTATCTTGTTCTCAATCTTGGCAAAAAAGACCAGATTCTGCCGCCTCAGCTTATCGGGTTGATCAATCAGAGTACACGCAACAGGTATATCAAACTGGGACGAATTGATATCGCTGCAAGCAGGTCAAGAATTCAGGTGGAAAACTACTATCTTGACGAGGTGTGCGATGCCCTGAGCGGTTATCACTTCAAGGGGAAAAATCTGAGCATAGAAAAAGAGGTGACGAAAAAACGGGTCGGAGACAAACGAAGGAAACGAAGGAAGAATAAGCCGGCCAAAAAGCATCGTCTCTCTTTATGAAACCGGACAACGGCTTGAAATTTTTGCAAAAATATCTTCCTTGTCTTGCAATATGTTATTTCGGCAGAATTGGAGAAATGGGACATTTTTTCAATTCTGATCCGGAATCCACTTATACAGACACCTGAAAATTTATGGGCCGGTACCTGGGTGAATGAATATCATCGTCCGTCTTATGCCCCTCTGTCCTTCTGTGTAACCTTTCAGACACAAAGAACAGAGGATGCATACTGAGTCAGGCAATCTTAAAAAGAGTTACTGGTAATGGATAAAAGAGTTAATCGTAAAAAGAAAAAGCCATCTCCAATTTCAAAGCTGGAAAAACCCAAAAAGCTTATTGCTTTTGGCTGGTATGGCGGTAAATTTTCGCATCTTAACTGGCTATTGCCCTTATTGCCGAATTGTAACCATTATTGTGAACCGTTTTCAGTCTCCGGGGCTGTATTGCTGAACCGTAAACCTTCTCCTGTTGAGACATATAATGACTTGGATGGCGAGGTGGTAAATTTTTTCAAAATATTAAGGAAACAGAAGGAAAGACTTATTGAAACGATTGCTCTTACTCCTTTTTCAAGAGAAGAATTTGCTTTGGCCTGTGAACTTGATCCTGATATCACTGACTTTGAAAGAGCAAGACGCTTTTATGTCAGGGCAAGACAGGTAAGAACAGGCTTGGCTCAGACAGCTTCTTTGGGAAGATGGGCCAATTGTAAAAATACAAGCCGAGCTGGAATGAGCGGGGTTGTCAGCAGATGGCTCGGCGGAGTGAAACAGTTGGAATTTATTGCCGAAAGATTGCTGAGAGTACAGATTGAAAACAGACCTGCAACTGAATTGATAACTCTTTACGATGATGAGAAAACTTTATTTTACTGCGATCCTCCTTATGTCCACGAAACCAGGGGAGATTCAAAAGCATACGGATATGAAATGAATTCTGAACAGCACAAAGAATTGTCAGAGGTCTTAAACGATGTTTCAGGCATAATTGCAATTTCCAACTATGAATGTGAGTTGATGAATGAACTGTATCCTTTTCCAAAATGGAAAAAACATTATAGTTCTGAAAAGACCATACACTCCACAAAAGATAAGCGGCAGGAAGTTTTGTGGGTAAATTATAATATCAATAAACAGGATGACAAACAAATGCAAAAGACATTATTCTGATGAATCCTAATGAAATAATTGAAAAGTTATACACTGACACACTGAGCAATATTGATTCTCCTTTTCTCGAACAGGAGATCAGTAAAAAGGTTGAGTTTATATGCAGATGCATCACAAACAGATCTCCTATCCGCTTTTTGCTGTCCTGCCTGATTGCAAAAATTCATAAATTTGAATTTGATATAAGAAAACCTTACACTGAAATCGGAGGTGACGATACATATTCCGGAAGATTCTATGATGAAAACTATGTGGAAAGCTTTGTTGCAAAATACAAATTGCCATGTAACACTACCACAGCATTTCTCACTCCTGCTTTTCGCAATATTGACAGACTTCTGACCACTGACCTGGTAATGGTCGGAAAACCACGCCAGGTTTATGTCAATACCCTTGAATTGCTTGATAATGTTTTTGAGAAAGAAATATTGCCTGGTCATACATGAACCGAACAGTGCTGTAAGCCAACCATTAAAAGAGTCCTTTTTGATACTAAGAAAAACAGCGGAAAGCGAATAAGCGGTTATCTGACCCGGATCTGAACTCGGATGCAAAAGAGTTCCGGTTAGCAGTATTCTTTTATGGAAATCTCCTTAAAACTGCATAGAACAGAACTTTCAAAGATACTCAATAAGTATTCATAAGCAAACAGCTTCCCCTCTCCTGGCGGACTGACAAGTCCGGCAGATGTTTCGGATTTGTCAATCCGAAACGAGCGTGGGCCGAAACGAGCGTGGGCCGGGATGCTGAGATGTTTCGGATTTATCAATCCGAAACGAGCATGG
>JAOZLU010000159.1:4569-5719 GCA_029934695.1 Desulfobacterales bacterium
GGCCGAAATGAGCATGGGCTCCTAAATTTTTTTAAACAGCGGAGGATATAACATTGAAAAAAGATATCGTAACACTGTGGGATTTGACCAAGGCGGATTTTGACGGGCTGTTTGAGCGGGCTTTGGAACTGAAAAAAAGGCACAGACAGGGCATTCCGGATACTCCTCTGGTGGGGAAATCACTGGGGCTGATCTTTGAAAAAGCGTCCACCCGGACACGGATTTCTTTTGAGACGGCCATGATTCAACTGGGAGGAAACCCGATTTTCATCAGTGCCAAAGACACGCAACTGTCAAGGGATGAGCCGGTTGCGGACACAGCCAGGGTGCTTTCCCGTTACCTGAACGGGCTGGTGATGAGAACCTATTCTCAGGAATTTATAGAAGAGATGGCAAATGCAGCATCCATCCCCGTGATCAACGGTCTGAGCAATCTTTATCACCCCTGCCAGATACTCAGCGATATTCTGACCGTGCTGGAAAAAAAAGGAACATACTCCGGCCTGAAGATCGCTTATGTGGGAGATGGCAATAATGTTGCGCATTCATGGATTGAGGCGGGTGCCATCCTGGGTCTTCATCTGGCGTTGGCATGTCCCCAGAGATATTCTCCGGATCAGGCTGTTTTGGACCGCGCCTTGAAAGACGGCTGCGGAACAATTACCGTCACCTCTGATCCTGAGGCAGCGGTTGCTGATGCGGATGTGGTCAATACAGATGTGTGGGCCAGCATGGGTCAGGAAGGCGAGGCCGGAGAGAGGTTCAAGGTCTTCGAGAAATACCAGGTCAACAGTATGCTGATGGGAAAAGCGAAAAAAGATGCCATTGTCATGCACTGCCTGCCAGCGCACCGGGGTGAGGAAATCAGTGAGGAAGTCTTGGAAGGTCCCCAGTCGGTGGTGTGGGATCAGGCAGAGAATAAAATGCACATACACAAGGCCATTCTGGAGGCGCTGCTGTAAATGCAGGGGTATCTGCCTCGGTGTCATCGCACGCCGGTGATTCTTATGAAAACAGTGCTATGCAGAGCCTTGATAGAGCTTTCAACAAAAGATTTGTCATGCAAAAAACCGCTTCGCTCAATTTTTGCACTCCGGACAGTTTTTATTCATGCAAAAAACCGCTTCGCTCAATTTTTGCACTCCGGACA
>JAOZLU010000159.1:5819-12447 GCA_029934695.1 Desulfobacterales bacterium
GGACAGTTTTTATTCATGCAAAAAACCGCTTCGCTCAATTTTTGCACTCCGGACAATTTTTTTGTCATGCAAAAAACCGCTTCGCTCAATTTTTGCACTCCGGACAATTTTTTTGGGCACAAACGAAATCATTTGAATTTGCAGAGGAGGAAAAATGAAAAAGATCGTCGCAAGTTTTGGTGCTTTATTGTGGATTGTCTTGGGAATTTGCGAAACAACTCATTCCCAGGATCAAAAACCGGTGAAATTGGTAGTGTGTGAACCCCTTTCAGGGCCTTTCCGGAATATAGGTGAGCGATTCTTGGACGGCGCAAAATATGCTGTGCGGGAAATCAACACTCAGGGAGGTCTGCTGGGGCATAAGGTTGAAATTGTTCCCATTGACAACCAGCTCAAACCGGATATAGCTATTCAGAAGATCAATGAATTGTCAGACAAAGAACAGGTGAGATATGTTATAGTCGGTACTGGCAGTCATATTGCTTTGGCCCTGTCACCCCTGGCCAAAGAGAAGAAGTTCATATTGTTCAGTTATGCAAAGGCCGACAGCTTGACCGGGGAGAAATGTAACCGATATTTTTTCAGAACTGTCGCAAATACGAGCATGCATTCAGGTGCGTTGGCCTTCTGGGTGGTGAGCCATGGCTATAAAAAAGTATTCGGCATTGCCCAGGATTATGCGTTTGGCAGATCAGCCATGGCTGCGTTCAAGAAGAAATTGCAAGTGTTGGATCCTTCTGTGAAAATGGTTGGCGAAATTTTTCATCCTCTGGGAGAAAAAAATTTTGGTTCCCATGTAAGTAAGATCATCTCATCAGGGCCAGAGATCGTTTTCACTCCCAATTGGGGAAGCGACCTTGCACTCCTCCTGAAACAAGCCGGATCATCTCATTTGCAGGCCAAATTCGCGGGCTATTATATGAATGATTCTCTCCTTATCAGAGATATGGCAAATGACGAGGCAGTGATCGGCAATTTTGCGGCTGAAAACTACATGGTTTCCATTCCCACAGAAAAGAATAAAGAGTTCGTGAAAAAGTTTTATAAAGACAAAGGATATTACCCCGACCTGCCACGCGGGACCTCCTATATGGGCACCATGTTCTGGGCCCAGGCAATAAAAAAGGCGGGAAAGAATGATGTCGAAGCGGTCATTGACACATGGGAAGGTCTGATATACGACGGCCCTGCCGGAAAATATTATATGAGACCCTGTGATCATCAGGCCCAGATGCCAATGTGGACGGCAAAAATTGTAAAAGACAACCCCTTTTTTGACCATGCTTATATCGGAGAAGCCACAACCATCCCGACAAAATTCATTGTGATCCCGTGCATGAAAAGCGGATGTCCCGGTCTGAAGAATGAGAGATGAAGTCTGAGGCCCTTTTCAAACTTCAAACTTCAGACTTCAAACTTCACTACTTGACCCATGAAACTCAGAACAAAACTTCTCATAGCGTTTCTGATGATGAGCATCATCCCCTTTGCCATAATCGGAATCATCTCGTTGCTGACTTCGGGTTCTGCTTTGTCAGAGCTGGCTTTTGATCATCTGGAAAATATGCGTGAAGTAAAAAAGACGCAGATCCGTATGTTTCTGGCCGAGCGCGAGGTCAATATGGACATTCTCATGAAAACTGTGGCCAATTTCAGACAGGCCGCATTTGAGAAGCTGAACACCGTCCAGGAGATCAAAAAAGCTCAGGTGGAGGAATATTTCCGCAAATGCAAAAACGATGTGACCGTTCTCTCAGAAAATGCGAATATCCGGGAGATGGATGCTTTCAATGCCGTGCTTGACGGAAACGGAGGCATCAGAAAAGAAGTCTATAAATTCCATGAGGAACAATATTTCGGAAATTCTCTGAAGCAGTTCAGGGATGCTTATGGCTACGCGGATCTGATGCTGATTACGAAAAAAGGAGATATTGTCTATACAGTGGGCAGAAGAGAGGACCTCGGACAGAACCTGCTTACAGGACCATTAAAAGAGAGTTCCCTGAGCCAGTGTTTCCAAGATGGATTGAAAGAGATGGCCATCCGGGATTTTGAGCCGTATTCTCCTTGTTACGGTCAGCTTATGGCATTTATAGCGGCCCCGGTTCTGAAATATGGAATGACAGCAGGCGTGGTTGTCCTGAGATTAGACAACCGTGACCTCAACACCATTGTGCAGCGACGGAGAGGAATGGGCAAAACCGGAGAGACCTACCTTGTGGGCAGAAAAAACGGGAAAATCTCCTACCGAAGCGACCGGCTGATCAATGAAGGAAAGATCGGCCAGACCCTCTCAGGGGATCACATTGAAACAGCCCTGTCAGGCCGGTCCGAAACAGCCGTCAGAACCGACAGCAAAGGGAAGATGAAGTTCATAAGCTGTGACCCGCTGAAAATTTCCGGCCTGAACTGGGCCATCATCACCACGATGAATCTTGAGCAGGTGGTTGCTCCCCGGCTTGAAGGAGAGGAAGACGATTATTTTGCCATGTATGTCAGAGATTACGGCTATGACAACCTCTTTCTGATTCATCCTCAGGGACACATATTTTATTCAGTGGGCCATCGTCAGGATTACGGCACCAATATTCTCACTGGCACATACTCGGACTCAGGACTGGGCAGACTGGTTCAGGAGATAAAGGAAACCGGGAAATTCGGGTTTGCCGACTTTGAGCCTTATGCGCCTTGCAAGGGAAGACCAGCCGCTTTTGTGGCCCAGCCGCTGGTCTCTGATGACACAGTGGAATTGGTGGTGGCACTGCAGCTCTCTCTTGATATTGTCAACAAGGTGATGGGAGGGCGTACGGGCATGGGAGAAACCGGGGAGACCTATCTCGTCGGGCCTGACAGACTCATGCGCTCGGATTCCCATTCGGACTTTGAGAATCATTCCGCATCCGCGTCCTTTGCAAAGCCGGAAAAGGGCAGTGCTGACACCCGGGCAACGAGAGAAAGTCTTGCCGGCAGGACAGGAAAAGAGATTGTCAGAAATTATAATGGTGAAAAGGTTCTTTCTGCTTATACGCCGTTGAATGTATGGAATACGACCTGGTCTCTTATCGCTGAGATCCGGACAGAAGAGGCTTTTGCCTCGGTAAGGACAATGGAACGGTTCATGGGCATGGTCGCGATTGTTGCCATACTGCTCATTGTTATCATTGCGGTCCGGCTTGCCAGCCACATTGTCAGACCTGTCAGGCGGGCCATGGCCGGCCTTGCCGATGGTGCTTACCACATAGCATGTGCGGCAGGAGAAATTGCGGCAACAAGTCAGATGCAATCCGAAAGTTCCACAAAGATGGCCGCGTCGGCCCAGGAGTCATCCGCTTCTTTGGAGGAGATGAGTGGCATGAGCAGTGACACTTGCGAGATGACTCTGGGGGTTGACCGGTTGATGAATGAAAACATAAGGGAATCCGGGCAGTCTTTGAAGTCTCTTGCGGAGCTGACACAGGAAATCATCAGGATCGAGTCGGACAGCGGACAGATGGGCCAGATTGTCAAAACAATCAAAGATATTGCCTTTCAGACAAAATTGCTGGCTCTGAACGCGACCGTCGAAGCGGCACACGCGGGCGAGGCCGGCGCAGGGTTCACAGTTGTGGCCGATGAGGTCAGGACCCTGGCCATGAGAGCTGCGGAAGCGGCCAAAAGCACCCAGCAACTGCTCGGGGACACGGCAAAGCGGGTCAGAAAGGCTGCAAAATCCGTCAGGACCATCAGCAGCAGCTTTGAGGGAATTATCGAGTCGGCCACAGTCATGGGCGAGAAAAGTGTGACAATGACCCAGGCAAGCAAAATGCTGAACAGGGGAATTGAGCAGATCACCCTCGCTGCAGACAACATAGAAAAGATATCCCAGAGAGTGGCCCAGGGTTCTGAGGAGTCTGCGGCCGCGTCTCAGGAACTTTCGGCTCAGGCTGAGGAAATGAAAAAATTTGTCAATGAACTGGCTGCCCTGATCGGCGGGGCGGAACGATATTGATGCAAAACCGCCTGAAGGCGGAACTGCGAACTGAATCTGCAGAGATTTGCAATTGGGAGGAATGAGGAATAATGATCGAAAAAGTAATCATCATGGGAGCCGCGGGCCGCGACTTCCACAACTTCAATGTATATTTCAAGGACAATGCCCGCTACAAGGTCGTTGCCTTTACAGCAACCCAGATTCCGGACATCGGGGGCCGCCCTTATCCGCCGGAGTTGTCAGGAAAACTCTACCCGAAAGGCATTCCCATTTATCCCGAAGAAGAACTCATCGCTCTTATCCGGGAACACAAGGCGGATCTGGTCGCGTTTTCTTACAGCGATGTTCCTCATTCGTATGTCATGCACAAGGCTTCTGCCGTCATGGCCGAGGGTGCGGATTTTATTCTTATCGGCGCAACTTATACCATGCTCAGATCGGAAAAACCCGTGGTGACTGTCTGTGCGGTGAGAACCGGATGCGGAAAATCCCAGACGACCCGCAAGGTGTGCAGAATTATGAAGGAGATGGGGAAAAAAGTTGTCGCGGTGCGCCATCCCATGCCTTATGGAGACCTGACCAAGCAGGCAGTGCAGCGATTCTCATCTTACGAAGATTTTGAAAGACACAACTGCACCATTGAGGAAAGAGAGGAATATGAGCCTCTGGCAGCCCAGGGGATTGTGGTTTATGCCGGAGCCGACTACGGGAAAATCCTCAAAGAAGCGGAAAAAGAAGCGGATGTGATCGTATGGGACGGCGGAAACAATGACACGCCGTTCTATTATCCTGATGTCCATATCGTGGTTTTTGATCCGCACCGGGCAGGGCATGAGCTGTTGTATTATCCGGGTGAGACCAATATGATCATGGCGGATATTGCAGTCATCAACAAGGTGGACAGCGCAGACCCGGCCGACGTGGCCCAGGTCCGAAAAAATATCGAAACATACGCGCCTGATGCCGAGATCGTGCTTGCAGAATCCGCAATCATTGTGGACAATCCTGATCAGATTCAGGAAAAACGGGTTCTGGTAGTCGAAGACGGCCCGACACTCACTCACGGTGGTATGCTGTTCGGGGCTGGAACCATTGCCGCCAAAACATACAAGGCTGCAACCATGGTGGAGCCTGAGCGTTATGCTGTCGGAAGCATCAAAGAGACTTACAGGCAGTATCCTCATGTCAAATCGGTGTTGCCGGCCATGGGATACGGCAAGGAGCAGATTCATGAGCTGGAGCAGACCATTAACAGTGCGGAATGCGATCTGGTTCTCTTCGCGACGCCTATTGATCTTCCCAAACTGGTTTCCATCAACAAGCCGACAATCCAGGTGAGTTACGAATACCGGGATCACAGCGAGCCTTTGCTGAAAGATGTGCTTGTGTCGCAGTTGGAACGTAAATTTGAGTTATGAGTTATGAGTTATGAAAAAAAAAGAAACGCTTTTGATTGCTCTTGGCGGCAATGCACTGATTCACAAAGGACAGACAGGCACTGTTGAAGAGCAGTTTGAAAATCTGAGAGTGCCTGTCCGGCAAATTGCGAGGCTTTCCGAGAAATACAGGATCATCATTACCCACGGCAACGGGCCCCAGGTTGGCAATCTTTTGTTGCAGCAGGAGTGTTGCGATGCTGTGCCGAAACTGCCTTTGGAAATTCTGGTGGCGCAGACTCAGGGGCAGATCGGTTATATGATCGAATCAACTTTGGACACTACATTTATGGAATTGGGGATCAATGGCAGACAGCATTTCATCAGCCTGATCACTTATGTGGTTGTGGATGAAAATGATCCTGCGTTTCAAAATCCTTCAAAGCCTATCGGGCCTGTCTATACAGAAAAACAGGCAAATGCGGCACCTTATCCCACCCGTAAAACCGTCAAAGGATACCGTCGGGTGGTGGTTTCGCCTGAACCGGTCACCATTGTGGAGAAGCGGGAAATAAAAAAACTCATTGATATGGGGTTTATCGTCATCTGCTGTGGCGGCGGGGGCATACCGGTGATCCGGGAAGGCCGTGAATTTCATGGCGTGGATGCTGTCATTGACAAAGACCTGGTCAGCGCAAAACTGGCCGAGGAAGTCGGGGTGGATATTTTTATCATTGCAACAGATGTCCCCGGGGCTATCCTGAATTACGGCAAACCCAAAGAGAAAGTCCTTCGCTCCGCGAGTCTCAGCCAGGCGGAGCAATATCTGAAAGAAGGCCATTTTCCTCCCGGTTCCATGAGGCCCAAGATTGAGGCTGCCATGCGCTTCATCCAGACCTGCGGCAAAAGAGCCGTGATCACCTCCATTCAAGGCATAGAAGATGCAGTGGCGGGGAAGACAGGGACTGAGATCATCTCCTGAAAATACAAAACAAATTGCAAATTTGTTCAACATTGCAAATTTGTTCAACATTGCAAATTTGTTCAACATTGTAAATTTGTTCAACATTGTAAATTTGTTCAACATTGCAAATTTGTTCAACATTTTTTGCGGCTTTGTGTGATTTTTTTTATGAACACCAAAATTCTGTTGCGGTGTACTATAAAACTTTGCGTGAGCAGATGATTGAGCCAGTGTAGCACAAATTGCTGATTTTTTATTGTTTGTTTACGCAAGCATTTTTTTTGCTGAATTGATATTTCATCAAAAAATGTGTAATTA
>JAOZLU010000742.1 GCA_029934695.1 Desulfobacterales bacterium
TGGAAATAGCCCATTTCTCGTTTGAAGGATCAAAACCGAGTCTGTCGCTTGTGAAATTGTCCTCTCCTTGCAAGTGAGTTCCTAAATAAATTTCGGAACGTATCTCGTTGCTTTCAGGATTTACAAATCGAGCCCATAACCGGACGGGCTTGGTGATTCTGGCACTCCACGATAAATGAATATAAGCTGGGTCATTTCTGAATTTGGGTTCCCAATAGCAGGAAATCTTAATTTCACCGTCATCCATTTTAAAAAAATGACTCTGCTCAGGAATTCCCGCAGCATCTACAGGGACTCCAGCCCATTTGGGTTTCCATAATAGGGATATCATATCAGTTAGTATGTTTAATGTGAGGCAAAAAGGTTTCCCAACTGCTGCAAATCCTAATGTCGCCAGTGGTACTCTGTTCGGTATCCAGTTCACATTTGATGTCGCTGCAAACCCTCCTAATGTCGCTACACCCCCAGGTTCCTCAATTTCTCCAGATGCTTCCGGATTAACCCAGTCCACAGACTTTTTTTTTAAATCATCTTCAATTCGCATAATTCTCAGAACTTCATCCGCGCAGCTACCGCAAAATGAGAAGTGATTCCGTATTTTCATAGCATCTTTCTTATCCAACCAACCCAAAACATAATCGTATAACATTTTTTTTGTCGGATGAGCCTTCTTTTTTAACTTTCTGTATTCATCCGACCGGGCTTCCTGAGCTAAAAATGCCAGAAAATTCCCATCGTTTCTCAGAGCTTCTTTTAATCCGATTTTTTTTTTCATAATTATCACCTCTGTTTTTTATAAGATGCTTTTATTGAGCCTCAGAGGACATCTCTGTTTCTAAAAATTCCCTGACCTCTGCAAAATCCCTTGCAATAGTCTTTAAGCTTACACCAAGATTTTTTGAAATCTTTTTTAAAGCTTCCTTCTCTGAAGAATCTTCCTGAATAAGAGTTACAAATCTGCAAAACATCATATACTGGCGTTCATATTTTCTTTTTATATTTCTATTCGTTTCATTTTCTATTCTTTTTATTAAAAATTTTTCCATGAGTTCAATGATTGAAATGTATTCTTCGACACCATCATCATCAGTAATTTCTATATCTTCAAAATCTTCCACTGATTCAAAGGGTTGAAAACCTTCTTTGCAAGACCGGGATGACGGATTCTTTTTTTTCCCATATTCAGAATTTTTAGTTTCTTCCCCTTTCATTCTTATATATTCCCCCTGGCAGATATATGGCTTTACTTTTGATAAATGAACACAATTACCACATTCCCCTTTTAGCAATTCTCCTTCTTTTATTAGCATTCTGATCACTTCTGTGTAGGCAGTTCTGTTGATATATTCTTTCAGGACAGGCAATTTCGGGCATCTCAAGCATTGCTCTTTAATTCGCTCTGAAATCTCAAAAGCCATCGGCTCAATGTGTTCAGCAGGCTTAATTTTATCTCTGTAATCATACAGATTTCTTTTAACTGCATCTTTCACCATCATGGAAGGGTCACATCGGCCTTTTTCAAAAATATCTTTCAGTTTCCTTCCAATGAGCAGCTCTGAGTTTGATAAATAAACACAATTACCACATTTTCCTTTTGGCAATATGCCTTCGTCTATCAGCATTCTGATCATTTCTGTGTAGGCAGTTCTGTTGATATATCTTTTCAGAACAGACAATTTCGGGCATCTCAAGCATCGCTTTTTAATTCGCTCTGAAACCATCGGATCAATGTATTCATCAGGGTCAATTTTATCTCTGCAATCGTACAGGTTTATTTTAACTGCATCTTTCACCATCATGGAAGGGTCACATCGGCCTTTTTCAAAAATATTTTTCAGCTTGTCATCATTCCCCACTTTTGATTCAAAACCTGTGAGGTCACATCGGTCTTTTTCAAAAAGATCTTTCAGTTTCCTTCCAATGAGCAAGCTGCACTCCTTTGTAAATATTTTATAATGCTTGCAACAGTTCCCACCAAAGCCCTCACCTTTACAAAATAAAATAATCAAGTCTGGCATAATAAATTTTCCCATCAAAAAAATATCGTTAAAAACTAACTTTCTATTTTGTTTTTATAACAGTCAATTAAGCACTATATCATCAAAAGTCAATTTTTTTCATTTTGCAGACAGAAAAATTTAAAACAGAAAAATTTGGAAGGGATGTCCTGAAAGATCACTTTTCCCCATCTTATGGGAAAAAGGAGGTCTTTTTCCCATTTGCAGGCCGGGCAAAAAAATTTTTCCCATTTGCAGGTCAGGCAAAAAAATTTGAAAGGGATGTCCTGAAAGATCAGTTTTACCATTTTTATAAGGTCAGAGGGAAAAAAGGAGGTCGTTTACAATTTGCAAACTCAGGCAAAAAAATTTGAAAGGGATGTCCTGAAAGATCAGTTTTACCCATCTTATGAAGTCAGAGGAAAAAAAAGGAGGTCTAATATAAACCCTAAACAAAGGAGGATGTTTTACCATGACTAATCACAAACGTATTTTTACTTCGATCATGCTCGTAATCATAAGCATGATTGCAACAACAGCTGCATTTGGTTCTACTCTCAGAGTTCCTGGTGATTATTCCACCATCCAGGATGCCATTGATAATTCTGATCCTATGGATGAGATTGTTGTGGCTGATGGGACATGGACTGGAACTGGGTTTACTGAAATTAAAGTTGACAAACCTATCACCCTTCGTTCTGAGAACGGACCCTCCAACTGTGTTATTGACTGTAACGGATCCGGCACAGCCATACACATGAGTTGGGACACGTCAGAAGTATCTGGTTTTACTATTACTAATGCAGGAAAATCCGCTGTCAGAATTGATGGAGGCACTCTCTCCAACTGTGTCATAACCGGTAATAAAGGTTCTAGCGGAGGAGGAATTTATTCTTGGTCAGGTAGTCCTGTTATAAAGGACTGTGTTATATCTGATAACTCTGCTAGTTCAGGAGGTGGTTTGTATGGTTATGTAAATGTCAGATTTACTATATCTAATTGTACCATAACCAACAACTTTGCGAATACAGGCGCAGGTATGTATTGTTATGGAGGTAATGTAATCACTAGTAGCATTATAAGTAATAATGTTACAGGTGGTAGTGGATCAGCAATATATTATCTTGAAGAAGATAATATTATT
>JAOZLU010000743.1 GCA_029934695.1 Desulfobacterales bacterium
AACCCACCATTCCCGCAAATGATGAGTTCCGCTTATACAGACAGATTGCTCTCAAAAATCTGGCAATCTGTGAAAGGTAAATTCCCCGTTTGTCTGAAAATCTCATATTCCTTGCCGGCAAAAGTGCGTTGTCAAAGATAAAAGCAGAAGGACTCCGCCCGGACATGGTGAAGATCATTGCCGGGGCTGCCGGCGGCCCCAAATGGCTGGTTCTCAGCCACCTTGACCGACTCATATTCTCTTCATGGCTCAAAACAAGGGCGAGTCAGGCTCCTGTGTTTCTGATAGGGTCTTCCATAGGCGCGTGGCGATTTGCCGCGGTTTCCCGGAGAGACCCGATGACGGCCATTGAGAAATTTCAATCCGCATACCTCAGCCAGTCCTATTCATCATCGCCGACCCCTGAAGATGTGACCCTTGAAATGACGAAAGCGATGAACAGCTTCCTTGATGACAGGGGGATCAGGGAGATACTTGAGCATCCGTATCTCAGGCTGAACATTATGGCAGTCCGATGCAAAGGGCTGGTTGCCAGCGACAAAAAAATCCCGCTGATGCTCGGAATGGCGGGAGCAGCTTTATCCAACACGGTTCGCAGGAATTTCCTGAAATCTTTCTTTGAAAGAACCCTGTTTTATGATCCGAGACAAATCCCCCCGTTTTTTGAAATGAACGGGTTTCCGATCCAAAGGACACCCCTCACGCATCATAATATCAGAGGTGCCCTGCTCGCATCAGGCTCAATTCCCGTGGTCATGCTCGGAGTGAATGACATTCCCGGAACTCAGGCCGGAACATATCGGGATGGCGGTATTATTGATTATCATTTTGATATTCCGTTTATGAAAAAAGGTGAGGAGGGGATCGTACTCTTTCCTCACTACACAGATCGCATTATCCCCGGGTGGCTTGATAAAAGGCTGACATGGCGAAAGCCGATGTCTTCAAATATGGATCATGTCCTCCTTGTATCTCCTTCAAAAACATTCATTGACCGCCTGCCTTTTCATAAGATACCGGACAGAGAGGATTTCCGGCGTTTTCAATCCCGGGATAAAGAACGCGTTGCCTATTGGAACACAGTGATCCGGAAGAGCAGACGTCTTGGGGAGGAATTTCTGGAAGTGACACAGACAGGCAAAATCCGGGAATTGGTGAAACCTGTCCCGGTGCGATAACACTGGAAAATTTGGAACTCGTCACTGCTGGACTGCTGGACGGGGTTTGCAACCCCGTCCTTAATGTTTTATAAGCACCTGTCCATAAATTTTCAGGTGTCTCAGGGCAAAGTCGGCGGCTTCTGTTTTCCGGGAACCAAGCCGGAAGAGGCAGGGAGCGGAATGGCCTCCAACGCCTCCGGGTAAATTTCGATTTCGGTGGCAGCGCGTATTTTTTTCTGGAAAGCCTTTTCAATGGCCTTGCGTTTTTCCAGCAACTGCTTGTGCCGAATTCTCGTCTTCACTTTTTTCAGCGGGGTGACGAGTGATTTCCGCTGATCCATCAGCTTCACGAGATAAAGCCCGTTGTCCGTGGTGATAATATCACTGATATCGTCTTTTTTTTCCATGGAAAAACCTGCCGAGATCACCGCAGGATTCCAGCGATACTTGCGGCCCTCCTCCACCCATCCGATGTCGCCGCCTTTGTAACGGGAAGTCTGGTCTTCCGAATAATTTATGGACAGTGCCCCGAACCCCCGGACATTGCTTAATTCCAACGCTTTTTCGCGGGCCTCGGCCATGCGCCCCTTCAATCCTGACACTTTTTCTGAAGACATTGTGGGATGGGTCTTCATATAAATTATCGCAATCCGGATTTTGGCCGGCTGGGTATAGGCGTCCACATTTGCCTCATAATGGGCCTGTATGTCCTCATCACTCATGGTCGCGGCCTCAATGCGCGGTGTCAGTTGATGCTGCTTTAATTTTCCCACCAGAAGATTCCGATAGGATCTGACCACTTCAGGGTCCTTGTCCAGACCTGCTTTGAAAGCCTTGACGAGAAAGGTTTCATAGTTGATCATTTCCTCCAAAAGCTGCCTTTTGTCAATCTTCACAGCCCGAAAACGGGTCCGGCGAGCCATTTCCGCCCTGAATTGCTCTGCACGAATTTCATGAGAACCGACTTTGGCAAGAAGGTCAGGGTCCGGCTTTTCCGGGGGAGACTGAAATTTGTCCCTGAACAAAAGCAAAGATGCCAGTACCAGCAGGATAATACATCCGCCTGCAATAACAAGATATTTGGGTTTGAAGTAAGAATTTTTCATATTTTTTCCTCTGTAAATCAAGTAAAAAAGTTGTTTCTCGTTGATGATTTCAAATATTAACCGCCAGTTACGCCTTCAAAATCCTTAACAATACAAATGCTGATTATAATGATTTAGGGGAGGCCCGTGTCTAGTAGAAGTAGTTGATCCCGTAGTCGTTGAAGGCCATTTCCACCGCCGCAGCATGGACCTTGTACCCGCCAGCCAGACCGATTCTGCTGACTTGCAGGCCCGTTCTCCCCAAAGTCGTATGTTCTCTCAAGTTGATTTCGTTCATATCTCCTTTTTCCTTCTATCTTCCCTTTTCAGCATATCCCATACAAATTACCTTCCCGCAGATGCATATTTTATTTCCGTTGCCAAAAAAATAACGCTTGAAATAAGCGGGTTGAAAAAAACGCCAGTTTTTTCAAATCTGAGTTCATTCCATTGTCTGTGGTGCAGAGATGAATGATATTCAGCGTATTGACAAATAAGGGACTGAATGTTAAGCCAGCTATCTGATATAAATTTAAAATTTGCCTGCAAGAACATAACTATCAGATATTATTAATACATAGACATTGAACCATCCTGATTGACCAGACAGTGAGGCTACAGGCTGATATTTCGGATATTAATGATAAATTTTATAAAAGTCAAGCAGCTATGTCAGTATCTGCCAAGTTTCTCTTTTTCCTTGATTTGCATAGATTTATATGCTATTTTTTATATATAAATGTATCTTTTGACGGAGCCATGAAGAATTTGAACTCGTTACGAGGCTCCGCCTCGTAACGCATATCGTGGGGGCGTCTGCCTCAATCACAAGCAAAAATTTGGAATCAAAGCCCCGGAATAAATTCCGGGGCTGAAAGCGCAAGCAGGCTGAAGC
>JAOZLU010000160.1 GCA_029934695.1 Desulfobacterales bacterium
GGGTTTCGTTTTTTACTGCGTAAAAAATCGAAATCCTCCACCCACCCTACAACTGGCGGCCTGGGACAGAGTTGCGGACAGAATGATGACAAAAAACAACAGACAATAAAAACATTTTCTCATTTTTCTTCTCCTTTCCTTTCTGTGTAAAATAAAACTGTTATATATACAGACCTGCGAGGTTTTAAAAATCTCGCAGGTCTGACACCCCTAAAACGAATACGAAACCCTGCCCATAAAGCTCCTTCCCGACCGGGGCATGTCGTTTTCAAGATATCCGTCCGGATCAGGCTCCCTGTGATCATCATCCAGAAGATTGAATCCGCTCAGTTGTATCTCCAACCCTTTCATGAAGTTTCCGAATGTCAGCGACGCGTTGACCAAGAAACGGTCTTTCACCGGCTCCCGCAGATCTTTCCGTACCAGTTCCTCACCGATCCATATTTTTTCCTCAGTCCGATCTCTTTCTCCTACATAATTCAGGGAAGCATTGGCAACGATGTATTTGTTTATATCATAATTCACGCCGATATTTCCATAAAATTCGGGAATACCGCCCGGGTTGAAATCTTCCTGCGTATAAACTTTTCCTCCCTCCGAGACAGATACAGAATGGGTCATGTTTTTCACATCCTGCCAGGTAAAATTCAGATACGCGTATTTATGTTTGTCAAAATGGAGTTTCAACTCAGCCTCAATGCCGTGAGCCGCCATCTCCCCGATGTTTTGGTTCAGCTTGTTCACAGCCTGAATCAGGTCTTTGATCTGAATGTCAAAATAGGTCAGGCTGGTCCGGATGCTCCGGGTGAAATTATACCCGACAAGCCATTCGAAGGTGGTAATTTCTTCCGGATCTGTCTCCTCATTTCCCAGCAGCGAGGGATTGTTGCGCAGATACAACTCCTTAAACGAAGGCGCACGAAAAGCCTCGCCATAAAGCCCTTTGAAATAGAGTGCTTCTGTAGGCGCGTAAACCAGCCCGAAACGAGGATTGAAAGTGGAACCGACATCATCATAATCATCGTATCGTCCCCCCAGAGTAAAAGAGAGATTTTCCACTCCTTTTTTCAGGGAGAACAATTTTTTCAGATCAATTGTCCCCTGGAGATAAGCCGCGAAGACTTTTCTGTCAGCGTCATCCCTGAGCCAGTTCGCATTTTCCGATATATCCGTCATACCGTCAGGGAAATATATGTAGGGAAAAGCCGGATAGAGGGCACCGCCGACTTCGATGGGCTGACCGGTGAGATTATGATTCGCAGTATGGGTCACATCAAAAAGTTTGAAATGCTCATAAGAGGCTCCTCCCACCAGCTGAAATCCCGGATACATTTCATAGTCGCCCGTGATTTCAGCACCGGTGACAGAGAGCTTGGCAGGGGAGTTGCCTATAAGACCTTCCCCGGGAGGAAAATCCGGATGCAAGGGCAGTTCTGCTGTCTCTTCGGGAAATATCTCCCAAGTAGGATCCTGATCCCCGTAATCATAGTACGTTTTGAACAGCAGATTTCCTTTATCATTCAGGGATGCGTTATACCCGATTTCGCCATAAGCGTACAATGAAAGAAGCTCGCCTTCGTCGGTCAGTATTTTGCCCACTCCCACGGGATTGTCATAGTCCATCTTCTGGAAAAAACCGGAGAAGTACAGGTCCTTATAGCTGATATTCGTCTGAAGCGTATAATGTTCGGCCTTACAGGTCAGTTTTCTTGAAGCGGACGGGGCAAACATTGGGCCTAAACCGGGAATGACCGGTGCGTTCGTGGCCATATCCGATTCGATCCTTCCATCATACCCATCTGTCTGGTAGTAATCGGCATACAGATAGGCTTTGAACTCATCCTTCTTGTATGAAAATTCGGCTTGGGGCTTTGCAGTTTCATCGCTTCCCCCTTCTAAGGAGATGCGGGAGGCCCCGTCGCCGCCCTGCTTGGTGATGATGTTGATCACACCCAGGAAAGCCCCGGTGCCGTAAAGCGCAGATCCGGGGCCGCGAATGATTTCGATCTTGCTGATGCTGCCAATCGGCAGGAGATCGAAATGCACATAAGGTTCTCCGAAAAAAACCTGCATACTGTGTCCGTTGATCATAATCTTGATTTTGTCATTCCAGGATGATGACCTCATGCCGCGTATGCTGATCTGATTGCCGGGGGTGATCAGCGCGTGTGTAAGGTCAAATCCCGGTACTGTTCTCAATACGTCAACAATGCCTCTGGCACCCATGTTTCGGATTTCCTCGGTCGTAATCACCGAAACAATGGACGGGGCCTCCTGTGCGGTCATCTTTGTTTTCGTCGCAACGGTGACGAACTGCGCCTCGGCCTCTTCCTGAAGCCACTTGAATTCCTCATCAATTGCCGCTTCCACATCCTGTTCCGGGCCGGCGGCCTGGGACAGAGTTGCGGACAGAATGATGGCAAAAAACAACAGACAATAAAAACATTTTCTCATTTTTCTTCTCCTTTCCTTTCTGTGTAAAATAAAACTGTTATATATAAAAACCTGCGAGGTTTTAAAAACCTCGCAGGTCTTCCGCCTAAGAGTTTTTCACACCTTTTCCAGATCCAACATTCTCGCAATCTCCTCACCCGTCCGCCTCACAAACCGCTCAAAATCCTCTCCTCTGATGGGTACACCGGGACCCGGAACTTTCTCAAGGTCTCTAGGACGGACAATGGTGGGAGCGTTCATCAGCTCTGATTTGGGGGAAATTTCAAATTCATCAGGGAATTTGTCTTCAAAATACATCTCCTGAAATCCTGCAAATTTGAGTGCATGGGCGGTTGAATCCAGCACAGCGATGTCATTTTTTCCAATAAATCCATGCTTCCGGGCGGCCACAAGTCCGGCCAGAGACTCACCGCCGTGGGTACAGGCAATATGGCCGTTGTGGTTTGCCAGCAGTTCCCAGTCCATGATATCCTGCTCTGCCACCTCGACAAAGAAAACCTTCTGCATCCCTGCTTTCTGATTATAAATATCTGTCATAAGAATAACCCTCGGCATGGAAACCGGATTGCCGATCATGGCGGCCTGGGCCACGCTCGGCCTGACAGTCACGGGGGTGAATTTGCGGTTTTTTGCATCAGGTTCCCTATAATAAAGATAAACCGGGTTCGCATGTTCCGACTGCACACCGATAATTTTCGGAAGGGTGGTGATGATGCCGGTTTCATAAAATTTCAGGAATCCGCTCATCACAGCGGTAATATTGCCCGCGTTTCCAATGGGAAGAATGATGACCTTGTCTGCCATGTCATATTCAAAATCCTGTGCGATTTCATAAGAATAGGACTCCTGTCCCAGAATTCGCCATGCATTTTTTGAATTGAGAAGCGCGACATTATAATTTTCTGCAAGATTTTCCACCACTTTCATGCAGTCATCAAACACGCCCGGTATTTCAAAAACAGAGGCTCCGCTCCCCAGGGGCTGGGAGAGCTGCTGGGGTGTCACTTTTTTGTGTGGAAGAATCACCGCGGATTTGATATTCGGCTTGAGATAGGACGCATAGAGCGCAGCTGCAGCGGAAGTGTCACCTGTGGAAGCGCATATCGCCAGCACATCGGAAATTTTTCCGGTCTGAATCAGGAAATTGATATAACTCAGAGCACTTGCCATTCCCCGATCTTTGAAAGACGCGCTGGGATTCTGGCCGTCATTTTTAAAATAAAATTTGGCCCCGGCTTTTTCCTGCATAAACGCGTTGGCCTCCACAACGGGCGTATGCCCCTCGCCCAGCCAGACCACAGATTCAAGGGGAATCACCGGGCCGATAAATTCATGGTAAAGATAAATGCCTTTTAAAGCAGGTATTTTCAGCATCTTGCGATAATCAAAAATCTGACGCCATACCTCTCCCGGGGTTTCCTTTAAGCGATCAGACTGATTGTCATAAATCAGAAGCACCTGGCCGCAGTCCGGGCAGGTGTAAAGCAGTTTTTCAATGCCATGCTCATGGCCGCAACCCAGACAGCGGTATATCATCTGTCCCTTTTGCTCCGGAATGATATACGGTTGGATTTCTTTGGGGAAGTTTTCTGTTTTCATTATGCTATCCTTAAAATAAAATGGTGGATTATGAATGGTGAATGGTCAGTGATTGCAACGGATCACTGGCAACGAATATCTGTTAATTTAATATTTGATGGAAAAGCTTTGGTTTGTCAAGGGGGGAATGGCTGGTATTCGTTCACAGGGAGGAGCCTGAGAACGAGTTTGGCAGATTGCCAAATCCCGCCGACCTGGATTTGGCAACCCAAGCCGGGCGAGATGGGGGATGAACATGAAGTGCTAAGTGCCTGGTCATATATTTTCAGATATCTGCATATGAGGAACCGCAGATTCCTGTCTGCCACGGACTCATCAGCGGTCTGTGAAAGCTGTTTTTCCCAAGAAAAAAATCCCGGAAAACTTTTAGCCGGGTATTTCAATTTGTCTGAAATTCATTTTCAGCGAATAATATCTGCCATGTCAATATTAAAATTCGTTTTCAGCGAATATTTTTATTTTTACTTGCTTTTATATTCACCTTTTGCGAATAATGATTATTTATCAGTTAATTTCAGAGGGAACGATGTTATGGACATTCCACAGACAACACACTTTTTCTTGTAAACGCACAGGTCACAAAATTTCAGGAAATTAAAGATATGGGAAAATCAGTTTTCAAAAAAGATAAAAAATATACATTCACTGATTATTTTGATCTGAATAATCCGACAGAAGAAATAGTTTCTGAGTTCGGATATTCATTTGATATAAAGATACTTGATTTGCCAGCCGCAAAAAAAGTGGATCAGGAAGAAATAACGAAATTGCAGGAAAATTTTTATGAGATACTGCCAAAAATCACATTAAATTCTGAAATGGCAAAAAGAGAGTTCATGATTGCTCCGGTTCTGTGGGGGATTATTCGCCATGTGAAAGCAAAAATAAATGTGGAATATCACATTGAAATTGATGATAAATTAGGCGGCTCATTGGATTATCTCATACGCTCCGGCCAGGAACTCATAGTCATAGAGGCAAAAAAAGGTGATTTGGACAAAGGCTTTAATCAGCTCACAGCAGAAATGATTGCATTGGACAAGTATGAGGAGGAAGGCTCCCCGGAACTGCTTTACGGAGCAGTGAGTATTGGTGAGCTTTGGCGTTTTGGTGTTTTGGAAAGAAAAACAAAGAGCATCCATAAGGATTTGCATACTTACCGTGTACCGGAGGATATGGAAAAAATATTTACAATTATCCTCGGAATACTGCAAAAGCCCTGACAATTATCTACCTGGAAAGCAGCCGGGAAGTGCAGAACAATTTTGCAAATTGTTCCTGGTTCTAACGGTTTTTGTGATTTCCGATACGGACTGAACCGCGGATGAACGCAGATGCTCATCCGCGGTCTGTGAAGGCTGTCCTTCAGACCGGCTTTCAGGATTGTGACTGTCTGAAATCTTATGCAGCCACAAAATCCGTTAATCCGGAGGCTCCGCCTCATAATTCAGGCTGTTCCGGCTCGGTCTTGGTGAGGGACCTGCATTTGTAAACATTTGCACGCTGTCCGACACCCTTGAGAACAACAGAATGCGCCTCGTGTCCATAGCTGTTGTCGAGCAGATGCGTTTTTACCCCGTCAGCATTGAACACCGATTCACTCACCCATATTTCCTCGGCCTGAGCCAGTCCCTGTACCCTGGCCGCTATATTCACCGTCTGTCCGAAATAATCCAGTCTCCCGTCATTGTTGACGGTCAGCGCAGGGCCTTCATGCAGGCCTATTTTAAGCCCCAGTTCATCTTTTCCATCTCCTGTCATGTTCCTGATGCCGTCCATCATGTCAATCGCGGCCATGATGCCGTTTCTCGGTTCGGAAAAAGATGCCATGATCGCATCGCCCATTGTCTTGACGATGGCTCCGGCGTGCTTTCGGACAGATGTCTCAAGGATAGTGAAATGATCCTGGATCAGTTGGTATGCCCGCATATCTCCCACTGTGTCATAAATTTCAGTTGATCCTCTGAGATCGGTGAAAAGCATGGTCAGACTGCGTACGGAGAGTTTCAGATTCGTCGCCAGATCCTGCATTTTGAACAGACTGCGGAATGCCTGATTGTTAAGAAGCATTTTGCCGGTAAGAAACGGGGCCCACGTCGGAGGCGATTCTTTCTCAATTTTATACAGCACAGGATAGTCGGCCAGAAAGATCATCACACCTATGGGCGACGGACAGGTATTGTGGACATACAGTGTCACCTGGCCCGGGTGCAGTTGCACCTCCTGAGGGGAGAAACCTTCTTGAGACGCGTGAACATGTATTGCCGGGTTCTCTGAATTTTTTTCGGAACTGTCAATGCAAAGGGAAACCGCTGAATTGACATGAACGCTTGCCAGTCTGTAGAGCGTGTCCGGTTTTGCCTGAAATTCAAAGGTCTGATACTCTCCCGGATTGACAAAGGAGAAAGCAACATGGCATCCCGACAAGGCATCTCTCATGCGTTTTGACGGTTTTAAATTTTCCGAAAAGGATGCTCGCTGAAAGCTGTCAAGGTTCTCATAAAGATTGATGTCTGTCTCGTGAACATTGGGACTGACTGTAAATGTAATCTCAACATAATCATCCAATATGATGGGAACATCAATATTGCACAATGCACAGTGGAAAAGCTCTCTGTTCAACTGACTTATGGAGGGCGTTGCACTCAGTATGCCGCCGCAGGCCGGGCAGATCAGATTCCATGTCAGATCAAAAAGTCCTATCCTCGAAGCGCAGATGAACAAGTCTGCTGCTTCATTCGGATCCAGATCGTGATCTTTTGCAAATCGGATGGGGTTGATGCGGTACAGGCCCCAGTCATCCAGATTCATCAGAGCTTCGCCAAAAGCGTCTGCGGCTTCTGCTCTGGCATAAGAAAAAGAGGAGAGGGATTTGACTCTTTCCTGAAACAATTTTTTGTCCATTTTGTTTTCTCCTTGTTCATTCAGGCTCCTGATAGTCCCAAGAATAGCCTTGGGCTTATAACAGCGGGTTTAAAAAAACTGATTATAACGCCTTTTGGGGAGGTGGAACACGGAAAAGCCGGGTTTCTTCGGCGGACTGCCGGTCATCGTCACTCAGGCCGAACCCTTTTCTCCCAGAGAATCAGGCCGGCCGGGATCCGAGGCAGATTATTCCGGTGCGTTTCTCACCCAGTCCGGTGGTGACTGTGTATTTTGACCGGCCGAACACTCTTTCCGCCTGCCATGCGCTGCCTCCGCAATATTTCAGGGTCATTTCTGCCATGAAGGCCCGCCGGGCCGCACCTGTCATTCCCGAGGCTGCCGATTTTCCCCGGAATGACGGTCCGGCTGAGGTCTCTGTTATAATAAGTCCATCATTTTCCTGAACTGATATCGAAATGTATGGTGTTTGAGATTCAGGAGTTTTGCCGCACGGGTTTCATTTCCTTTAGCCAGTTTCATGGCTTGGGAAAAATAGAATTGTCCATGGAATTTCTGACCTCATAATCCTGCCCCAACAAAAAAAAATTGATACTGAATAAAATCAGTCAGATAATTTGGTCATCACTTTTTCTTTCATTGAATGATATATTATGGCACAAATCATGCATAACTGAGTCCGGAACAATTAAACATGATCAGGGGTTTGGGATTGAGATCCCAAATTCCTGAATCCCCAATTAATTAATATAGGAGAAAAAAAATGTCAAACATTAATGCAATACAAGATGCTTTGATAAGCTGTGACCAGGACAAACTGACAGGGCTGGTCAATGCTGCTCTGGCTGGCAAATCCGAGCCGTCTGCCGGATTTGTCAATCCGGCAGGAGCGAGCTCAATCCGCCAGGAGCGAGAACGAAAGTTGGTATGCTCGGCTCGGATTGGCAAATCCGAGCCGTCTGCCGGATTTGTCAATCCGCCAGGAGCGAGCTCAATCCGCCAGGAGCGAGAACGGGAAAGTCACAGTTCCTAACTGACAAACAGGATCAATATACATGGGAATAAATCATGGATGACACAGAAATAAAAAAGTTCACAAAGGATTTTACTTTACAGGAACCTATCAGTGATGTAGGGATTGAAAAGGCCCTGAGAATTTTGAAGTCAGGTAAAATCCACCGTTATAATGTTGGTCCGGGAGAAAAGGGAGAGGCCGCTCTGCCCAGCTTGCGAGACGTTTTTTTGTTTCCACGGACAGCAGGAGATTTGCAGGATCGAGGTTTGCAGTCCCGTCCTCTCCGCTTTTCCGCAGGGGAAAGCATTCGTAATCGGTCATTAATTTTATGGTTTTCCTGCATGTTGACCTCCTGTAATCAGGGAAATGAGAAGGTCACACAGATTGCTGTATCATCGCCTCCATTTTTTCAATAAGGGGTATCAGCGTTGATCTGTCATTGGCTGAAATGGCTGTCCCCTCAAGAGTTCTGATTAGTTGTTCAATGGTTTCCTTTTCAACCCGGTCCTGCTTGTTCAGCAGGCATAGAACAGGGATTTTGTCCAGATCAAGATCGTCAAGTATGCGTTCCACTGATTTGATCTGCTCTTCAAAACGGGGATTGCTGATATCAATGACGTGGAGCAGAATGTCTGCACTTTCAAGTTCTTCCAGAGTCGCACGAAAGGCAACCATCAGGTCTTTGGGCAGGTCTCTGATGAATCCCACAGTATCAGTAATGATAACCTCTGTGTCCCTGGGGAACCTGAGCCGCCTGCTTGAAGGATCCAGCGTGGCAAAAAGCCGGCTTTCCGCGAGAACATTGCTCTTTGTAAGCGTGTTCAGAAGGGTTGACTTTCCAGCATTGGTATATCCGATAATGGAGATGATCGGAAGACCTTTTTTATTCCGCTTTGCCTTCTGCTGCTTTCGCTGTTTCCTTACAAGACCCAAGTCTTTCCCCAGTCGTACAATCCGGTCACGGACCCGGCGCCGGTTGATTTCCAGCTTTGTCTCGCCTGGACCGCGTCCCCCGATACCGCCGGTCAGACGGGACATGGCCGTATTTTTTATAATCAGACGCGGAAGCATGTATTTGAGCTGGGCAAGCTCCACCTGAAGCTTTCCCTCCCTTGTCTGAGCGCGCTGGGCAAAAATATCAAGGATCAGCTGGGTTCTGTCAATGATTTTCAGGTCTGTCTGATCGGTGATGGAACGTATCTGGGACGCATTCAGTTCCTGATCAAAGATGAACATCGTCGCGCCTTCCCGGAGGGCCATGATGGCAAGTTCCTGGAGCTTCCCGCGCCCCATCAGAAATCTGGAATCAATCCTCTTGCGTTGCTGAATCACCGTCTCCACGACATGAATGCCGCCGGACAGGGAAAGTTCCTCAAGCTCTGCCAGAGATTCCCTGGCAATACGGCGGGGGGCTGTTGTCACACTGACAAGAAACGCCCGCTCTTTTCCGATATCCGCATCATATAAAGACCGGATATGGGCAAGCTCATCCTCAATCGCCTGAATGAGTTCAAGGCATCCGATGTCCAATTGGCCGGGGCCAAAGGGCGGAAGTATCTGAAAAGGCATGTTGTCGGAACTTCTGGGCAGGATATGTCCGACATGAACCTGCCCCGGCAGCCCCTCATTCGTTATTGTGATGGCCGCCATGACATCAAGTCTCAAAAGAGCAAGATCGGTGAGATCATCCTGAGTAAGCTCCTCATCTTTGAGATGGGTGTGGACGCATCGCAGCCCCCTGAGACGCCCCGGAGCACTCCGATAGTCGCTTGTATCTGGAATGACAATCTTCTGCTGATCCCCAACAAGGACATAAACAATTTTTCCCAGACGATCAATAAGAAGGCCGATCTGACGGCGAATATTATATGAGAGCCTGGTGATATCCCGCGCAAGTTCCAAAGAAACAAGATATTCAGGCGGAACACGACGACGGTAAAAATTTTCAAGCCTGCGGATCTGATTTGCTTTCAGTCCGCCGGTATTTCCAAAAAGATGTTTCATAATTTCAAATTAAACTGAGAGTTTGCAATGAGCGAAATGGCCTGCTCTTTTGTATTGTGAACCGCAGACGGACGCAGACAGACTGTCAGCCACGGACCCGTCCGTGTTCATCCGCGGTCTGTGAAAGCTGTTTTCCCAAGTAAAAATCCCGGAAAACTTTTGGCCGGGTACTTAAATGAAGGATGCCTGACGAGTTTTGTATCTGCTAAAAATAATCTTTAAACGGTAATCAGTCAAATTTTTTTTTGAATATCTTGGAACATTGCTGATTCTGACGGATTTTATCACTTGATGATCAAATTTTTTGTTCTTACAGAATTGTAAAAGCCGCTGTCTGCCACGGAATACTGCATAAGAAAAAAACTTGATCATTGAGTATCAATAAATCATTTTATGTTTTAATTTTATCCTGTAAGATACTTTTGTTTTTCTGTTGACTTTAATCAGCAATTTTGCTATTTAAAAATAATCTGGTTTTTTTTAGCCAATACTTTGATTCTGGATATCCGTTTCATCCTTCGATCCGCTGTCATATTTCCGGAATGACAGCCCGGGAGCCTCCCCATATGCATCAGGCTAAGACTGCCGGACGGGGTTTGCAACCCCGTCCGGCACATCATGGATAAATAAAAACAGACAGTTACGATTTCAGATTGATGCATATGGGCACAAAGGGGCACAAAGCTTAAACCTGCACGTTCGGCAGTATCTGTCTGAGGGCAGATGCGGGAGCCTCCCCTGAATCCGTTATAATCAGAATTATTTTATTATCACTCAATGATCAACTTTTTTATAAGATATTGATATTATTGGTTTTAGCCAAAACACTGACATTGAAGGCATGATTTTTAAAAATCAATAAGGGACCCGGAAAAAACGCATTGTTCCTTTGTCTCATATTTCTCGCAGAGGCGCAGAGGCGCAAAGAAAAGGCACGGGAAAACTGGCTGAGGAACCCCTCTCTGCGCCTTTGCGAGATTTTTGGGGGAATGCGTTTTTTCTGAGTCCCTAATATCAGATAATTATGATTTTTAACAAAAATATTTCTGGTTCTAACGGTTTTTGTGGTTTCCGATATGATTCGCAGATGAACGCAGACAGACGCTCACGGTCTGTGCAGCCGGTCAGACTGGGGAGCATCAGCGTTCATCTACGGTCTGCAGGGATCACAGCTGTCTGAAATCTTATGTAGCCACAAAATCCGTTAGAATCAGAAATATTCTTGTAAAAATATGTCATTGTCATCCCAGTATCAAAGTATTAGCGGAAGAGTATTTTATAATTGTCTGATAAAAATCAGGCTTACACAAGGTGGCTGGGTGAAAGACAGCCCTTATGAAGAAAGGAGGCAACTGTGATGCGTAAAAAGATTTTGAACAGTCTGGTGATACTGAGTCTAATTTTCTCGTCATGCTATGTCAGGCAGGCTTTGGCTGAGGAAGATGTTTATAAAATCGGAATGATTCACTGGATAGCCTATTCACCACTGAATGTTGCAGATGTGAAAGGTTTTTGGAAAGCTCAGGGGATTAACGTGGAAGTGATCAATTTCGGAAACAACCGGGAACTGAATATTGCATTGCAAAAAAAGCGTATTCATATTGCACTTGATATGATGGGCAGCTGGGTTGGCATGTATGTCCGCGGGGTACCTCTCACGATTATCGGAGAAACGGACTGGTCTCACGGGGGTGACAAAATTATCGTCCGAAAGGGATTTGACCCGTCGAGTCTGAAGGGAAAATCGGTCGGCGTTTATCTTAACAAGCCTTCGGTCACTTATTTTCTTGACCAGTATTTCAGGTCGGAGAATCTGAAGCTTTCCGATGTCCATCTCATTGAGGTGGAACCTGAGACAATGTCTGACAAATTTATAAAAGGACAGTTCATGCTTATCGTCAATTACAATCCGCAGGCATTACGCGCCGAGCGGGAAGGGAACGGTGTCATAGCGGCGACAAGTGCGGATTATCCCGGCTGCATTCCCGAAGGATTTGTGGCGCGCACCGATATTCTGCGGACGATCCCGAAAGAGTCTCTGGCAAAGATATTTGAAGGATGGATCAGAGCTGTCAAATGGAGTAAAGACAGGACAAACTGGGATGAATACCGTAAAATTCTGAATGAGAAAACCTTTGAAGGTGAGGAGCCTTACACGGACGGGGACCTCAGAGAGATGCTCGCCTCTGTCCGCATTCATGATGTCAGAGAACAGCTTGAGAGGAACAGAGACGGAGGCGGACTGACAGACTATCTGGTAAAACTGAAAGCGTTTCTGAAGGCAAACGGAAAACTTGGAAAAGGTTATCAGCCTGAATCTGTCTTTGACAATGAGGTGATCGTCAGGGTTTTGAAAGGACATAACTGAGAATTGTGAATTAAGTAAAAAATGCCCATCCTTATGAAAATTTGAAAAACTGAGGTGATTCGTGACCAGTCAGGATGGGCACTATAAATGGG
>JAOZLU010000744.1 GCA_029934695.1 Desulfobacterales bacterium
GATGTTCGATGTTTGATACTGGAAACTTCCATTTCGGGGAATTTTTAAAGCTGTTCCCAAATCTTGTCATTCCTGCGAAAATATGAATCGGTTTTCATTGAAAACGCAATTTGCGCCAGAATATATATGGCCGCATTTTTTTCTTGCATTTTCTGATGTTGCTGTATATACTGATTCCCAATTTAGTTATGACAGCTTGTACTTCGGAATATTTCGGAACAGGAGTTCTCGTCAGAATCAGCGAGCCGATATTTATGTGGGTGAAAGAATTGTCAAATGAAGGAGGTAGGAGATAGCTAAGCCGAGACATACAAACAGGCCAACCAGGTCAAACAGAATAAATACGAATCAGAGGATAAGGGCAAAAGAGGTAAGGCTGATAGATCCTGATGGTAATCAGCTCGGTATTGTTGCGCTTCATAAAGCTTTGGCAATTGCCGGTGATTTCAGCCTTGATCTGGTGGAAATTTCCCCCAATGCAAATCCCCCTGTCTGCAAGATAATGGATTATGGTCGTTACAGATATGAACTGACCAAAAAGCAGCAGGAAGCAAAAAAGAAACAAAGCACCTTCCAGGTAAAGGAAATAAAGGTGCGTCCCAAGACTGGTGATCATGATCTTCAGGTTAAGATCGGTCATATAAAAAAGTTTCTTGAAAAAAAGGACAAAGTTAAGGTGACTGTCATTTTCAGGGGTCGTGAGATTACGCTTTCTCAGGCCGGAAGGGATTTGCTCAAAAAAATTGCTGAACAAACAGATGAATTTGCAATGGTGGAGCAGTATCCCAAGTTTGAGGGCCGTACCATGACAATGATCTTATCGCCCAAATAGCTGATTTTAACATGAAAAGCCATTTTCAACAGCGGACGTCTGGGAGGCACTGGTTCAGTTCAATGGGATTTTTTAAGAAAATCAGCCCATATACCGTTTGAAAACAGACAGTTATCAGTCTTTTTGCATATTTTGATAACCACCTGATTTTAATACGATTCCCATTCAACTGAACCAGTGCCGTCTGGGACTGATGTGTCTTTTTTCGTCAAAGAAAAATTTTTTCATGTCAATTGACATATAAACAGCAAGAAACCAGTTTTCGTGATTTTAAAAAGTATTATTGGTTTTAAGAGGTGGTGTGTGCGCAATTTTCCTAATTGCCCACGCCACCTATTTTTTGCGTAAACATCTGCTTTTTCAGGAGAAAATAAATAATGCCAAAAATAAAGACAAATCGGGCGGCTGCAAAACGGTTTAAAAGGACAGGATCCGGCAAATTCGTTTATTCAAAATCCCATGCAAACCACATCTTAGGCAAAAAGACCCGGAAACGTAAAAGGTCGCTGAGGCAAAGCCACCTGATTGACAAGACAAATGTAAGAGAACTGAGACTGCTCATGCCCAACGGATAAACAGTTGTCAGTGACCAGTGATCAGCAAATACTGACAACTGGATGAAGGGAGATAATATGCGTGTTAAAAGAGGTTTTAAGGCAAAAAGACGCCGGAAAAAGGTTTTGAAACTGGCAAGAGGGTTTCGCGGAGGCCGAAGCAAATTGTTCAGAACCGCAGCAGATGCTTTGGACAAGTCGCTCATGTACGCGTATCGGGACCGCAGAGTCCGCAAACGCGAGTTCAGAAGACTCTGGATCGCAAGGATTAACGCGGGGACGCGCATGAATGATCTGAGTTACAGCAGATTCATACATGGCCTGAAACTTGCCAACGTCGAACTGGACAGAAAAGTCCTTGCAGAGTTGGCAATATCCGATCCCTCCGGATTTGCCCGGATCGTCAGTCTGGCTTCACAGCAGATCTGAATTTTGCAGAAAAAAGGCATCCTTACTATATAGAAATCCGAAAGCAGTTTACAATCAGCGGTTTTTTCAGGAAAAACCCCCGCTCTGAAGGTTGGGGCCTCAGCCGGAAGCTGACTGCACAGGCCGAAATTTATTGCCGCAAAAAAGATGAATATTTTGTGTACCTGCGCGTCTGCGGAAGTTGTATAAATATTTAAGGCGTAAACCGTCAAAGCAAAGATGCCGGGAAAACTTGTTTTTTTGAGAGCGAAAAAGTGGAAAATAAGATAGAACATATCAAAAATGAAGCTGTAAAAGAACTTGCAACAGCTTCCGATAAGGAAAGCATCAAAGCCCTTTCCGTCCGATATCTGGGCCGAAAGGGGGTTATCACACAGTTTTTGAGAAATATCCCGGGCCTTCCTCCGGAAGAAAGACCTGTTGCAGGGAAAAAGGCAAATGAGGCAAAGAAATTTCTGGACGCGGCATTCAACGAAGCTCTGAAAGAACTTGAACGGGCATCTGCCGCAGATGACCGGATTGATGTTTCCCTGCCCGGGAGAACACCCTCCCGGGGATTTTTACATCCGATCACCGAGATCACCCGACAGATATGTGATATTTTCACACGACTGGGGTTTGACATTGCCGAAGGACCTGAGGTTGAAAAGGATTATTACAACTTTGAAGCCCTGAATATTCCCAAAAATCACCCGGCAAGGGATATGCAGGACACCTTTTATGTGTCAGAGGATATAGTCCTCAGGACCCATACCTCTCCCATTCAGGTCAGAGTCATGGAAAAGCAGGAGCCGCCGGTGAGGGTCATTGCCCCGGGAAAGGTCTATCGGTGTGATTCAGATCTGACACATACACCCATGTTTCATCAGGTGGAAGGGCTTCTCGTGGATGAAAACATATCTTTCGGTGATCTGAAAGGCATGCTGACCACATTTGTGCATCAGATGTTTGACACCCGGACAAGCCTCAGATTCCGCCCCAGCTTTTTTCCATTTACCGAGCCGAGCGCGGAAGTTGACATTTTATGCGTGATGTGCAGGGGCAAAGGATGCCGGGTATGCTCACAAACCGGATGGCTTGAGGTTCTCGGTTCAGGCATGGTTCATCCCGCGGTGTTTGAATATGCCAAATATGACACCGCCCGCTACACCGGATTCGCTTTCGGAATGGGCGTGGAACGTATTGCCATGCTGAAATACGGAATTGACGATATCCGAAAATTCTTTGAAAATGACTTCAGGTTTTTAAGACAGTTTTAAATTGGATGTTGGATGTTGGATGTTTGATGTTTGATGCTTGATGTTTGATG
>JAOZLU010000161.1:0-3292 GCA_029934695.1 Desulfobacterales bacterium
ATCAAGCATCAAACATCAAGCATCAAACATCAAACATCAAGCATCAAACATCAAACATCGAACATCAAGCATCAAGTTTCCAATAAGGAGTTGGCTTTTAAATGAAGAAGAAAATCAAAGTCTTAATTGTGGATGACTCTGCGGTTGCCCGTCAGACACTTGAAGAGGTTTTATCGTCAGACCCTGCCATTGAGGTGATGGCCAAGGCATCAGATCCGCTGATTGCAGCGAAAAAGATAATGAAGGAAGTCCCCGATGTTATTGTTCTTGATGTGGAAATGCCGCGCATGGACGGTATCACCTTTCTTAAAAAAATAATGAGTCAGCACCCCATACCGGTGGTCATGTGTTCGGCCCTGACCGAAAAGGGGTGTGAAACCACACTCAGGGCGTTGGAGTACGGGGCAATCGATATCATCACAAAGCCCAGGCTGGGTGTAAAAAAATTTTTAAAAGAATCACGGATAATTATCTGTGATGCTGTGAAAGCCGCAGCACTGGCTCGGGTGAGACGAATGTCCAAGGGCACTTTTTCGCTGCGAAACAGAGTGGAGAAAAAACTCACAGCAGATGCCGTTCTTCCACCACCTACAGGCAGGGCAATGGTACGGACAACGGATCGGATTATCGTTGTCGGTGCTTCCACCGGCGGAACCGAGGCATTGCGGATTTTTCTGGAAGCCCTTCCCCTTGACGCCCCGGGCGTTGCCATTGTCCAGCACATGCCGGAGCATTTTACGACAGCTTTTTCCAAACGGCTGAACGATCTCTGCCGCATTGAGGTGAAAGAAGCGGCTAACGGGGACAGCGTTCTGCGAGGCAGGGCACTGATAGGACCGGGGAACCGGCATATTCTTCTGAAACGGAGCGGGGCCCGATATTATGTTGATGTTAAAGACGGGCCGCTGGTCTGCCGGCATCGGCCTTCGGTTGATGTCCTCTTCCGTTCGGCCGCAAGGTATGCAGGATCCAACGCCGTGGGAGTCATTATGACCGGCATGGGAGATGACGGTGCCCGGGGAATGCTTGAAATGAAACAGACCGGCGCCTCGAATATTGCTCAGGACGAAGCAACCTCCGTTGTCTTTGGTATGCCTAATGAGGCAATCAAACGGGGAGCCGTGGACAGAGTCCTTCCCCTGAGAGCAATTGCCGGTGCTGTTTTGCGGGAATGCTCAAGATGGTAAGATTTCTGTGGTTACAGATGAAGAGAGAAGTCAGTATTCACATCGGCGAGTATTATGCAAGCAGGACACCTGCAGTTATCGGAACCTTGTTGGGTTCCTGTGTGGCAGTCTGCCTGTTCGACCCGGTGAGGCAGATTGGCGGGATGAATCATATTCTCCTGCCCGGAAGAGCGGACATGAAAGGCTTTGACGCACCCGCCCGATATGGCATCAACGCTATGGAACTGCTGATCAACAAGATTATGAACCTCGGCGGAAACCGAAAACTTCTGAGAGCCAAGGCATTCGGAGGTGCTCACCTGCTCCCGGCCATTTCAGAAGAGAACGGAGTGGGGAGAAAAATTTCAGCTTTTGTCCTTGAATTTCTGGAAAATGAGTCAATCAGGATTGTCAACCAGGACCTGGGAGGCCATGAATCCCGAAGGATATATTTTCACACAAGTACAGGTGATGTGTTTTTGAAGCGTATCCGGTCAAGGTATTATTCAAATGCTGCTTCCAATGAACAGAAAATGCTCTGGCGCGTCCTGAGAGATATAAAAAAGCCGGCAAAGATAGATTTCTTCAAGAATTCAGGAGGAATATATTATCCCAAAAAAATTTTATAAAGGAGTGCAAAAATGAAGCGAAGCGTAATTTTTGCATTTCAAGCGCACCGGACAATGTTCCGCCCGTTTATACGCCGATGAAAATCCGGAGGGCGGTTCATCCCTCATCCTTCATAATTTACAGAGGAGATGTAAATGTCACAAATTCTTATCATTGACGATGATGAACAAATACAGGAGATGCTTCAGCAGATATTTGAACAGGAGGGATTTGATGTGGTAGTGGCTTCTGATGGCAGGGCGGGGATAAGGTTGCACCGCAAAAAGCCGGCCGATCTGGTCATTACAGATATTATCATGCCTGATCAGGAAGGCATTGAAACCATACAGAAATTCAGGGAAGAATTTCCTGATGTCAGGATCATCGCCATGTCCGGGGGCGGCATTGTCGGACCATCGTCATATCTGAGGTTGGCAAAAAAATTCGGAGCAATGCATACATTCACCAAACCCATTGATATGAAAGACCTGTTAGATGTGGTTCGGAAATCGCTTGCATAACATGAAATAAATCTCAATATCCCAATATCCAAATTCCAAATAAATCTCAAATTTCAAATGACAATTTGAAATTTGAAATTTATTTGAGATGGCTGTTCAAATTTTGGCTTGTACCGACAGAAATCTTATGGTATGACCGGACCATTATCTGGAGAGTATCGATAAATGAAATATCCCGTAAAAAAACAACAGAAAGAGGCCTGTAGCAGAAAAAATATCCCCGCAGCAGTTGTAATGTTGCTTCTCGGAATTTCTCATATCTTTGCATGTGGCGAGAAAGCCCCCCAAATTTCTCAGGAAAGTCCAAAAGGCTTCACATTTCTTGACATTGGCAAAAATACCACACTCACAGTATGGGTTGAAAGAGACCTTGGGAATAAACTCGGAGCCGGTGTCACAGAAAGATGGCACACCATTGACTTGGAAACAAATTATAAAGGCTTTATCCAAAAATATTTCCCTGACTTATACGAACTCAGCCAGAAATTGAAAACCGAGGTGGTGTTAAAGCCGGAGGAGAACCCCGTCAAACTGACATATCGGCATACGCAAAAGAAGGAGACGCCATTCGCTTATGTGGAGCTGGTTTTTTCAAGTCATACAAAAAAACCGTTGCTGTTCAGAATCCGGCAGAAAAGAAAAAGAGCGGATATCACTGATATCATCAGAAAGAAACACGGGGATCCTCAGATTGCAAACTGGGATGAAAATGTCGCGTATGGCAAAAAAGGCCGGTCTCTGTATTGGAAGAACAATAAAGATATGTTGATGATATCTGTCAGTCCGGACCGATATGATCAGCCCGAATATCATATCATCATTTATTATATTGAGAATATGGAGGAAGAACTCCGCATCAAGCAGGAGAAGAAAAAGAAGGATAAGGATGAGGCCATCAGAGAGGCGTTCTAGGTAACAGTCCAAATCTCAAATAAATCCCAAATTCCAATGTCCAAATTCCAAATAAATTCCAAATCTCAATATCCAAATTCCAAA
>JAOZLU010000161.1:3392-12331 GCA_029934695.1 Desulfobacterales bacterium
AATTCCAATGTCCAAATTCCAAATAAATTCCAAATCTCAATATCCAAATTCCAAATAACAATTTGAGATTTGAGATTTGGAATTTATTTGAGATTTGAGATTTGCGATTTGGAATTTATTCCTCCTGCACCTCTGATTCCTCCTCCAGCTTGGTAACAGTCCAAATCTCAAATAAATCCCAAATTCCAATGTCCAAATTCCAAATAAATTCCAAATCTCAATATCCAAATTCCAAACAAATTCCAAATAACAATTTGAGATTTGAGATTTGGAATTTGGAATTTATTTGAGATTTGAGATTTGCGATTTGGAATTTATTCCTCCTGCACCTCTGATTCCTCCTCCAGCTTGAAGACCGACACAGACTGGTTGAGTTCATCAGAAGTTTCAGCCAGATTCTTCATGGAAATGGCGGTCTGCCGACTTGCTGCCGAGGTCTGCGCGCTGATTTCTCCGACTTCTTCCATGGTCTTGGCGATATTTTCCGACGCCCTGGCCTGCTGTTTTGAAGCCAGGGAGATGGACTGAATCAGCTCTCCGAGACGTATTGTGACATTTTCAATCTCCTGCAGCTTGCCATAAGCCCCGTCAGCCAGTTTTGAGCCTTCAACCACCCGCTGGATGCTCTCTTCCATACTCGTTCCGGCCTCATTGATTTCCCCCTGAATATTTTTTATCAGGGTGTCAATCTGTTTTGTCGCATTTGTGGAACGTTCAGCGAGACGCTGAACCTCTTCCGCCACCACCGCGAATCCCCGCCCAGCGTCCCCGGCCATTGCCGCCTGAATGGAAGCGTTCAGGGCAAGAATGGAGGTACGGTCTGCAATGTCATTGATCATCTGGACAACATTTCCGATCTCCTGAGAACTCTCTCCCAGCCGCTTGATCGCCCTGGCAGTTTCCTGAACATACTCACGTATGGATTCCATTGCGCCGTTGGTATCCCGAACCGCTTCGGCACCATCTTTGGAATGCAGAGTGGATTCTTCCGAAACCTGGGCACATTGAGATGCATTTTCAGCAACCTGCTGAATAGACGTCGCCATCTCATTAATGGCTGCAATGGCATCAGATACCTGTACCGCCTGCATTTCGCTTGTTTCAGCGAGATTCTCGGTTGAAGACCTGACCTCTTGGGAAGTAGCACTCACCTGGAGGGTGACATTTTGAACTTTCCGAACCACTTGGCCGATCTGCTCCGCCATATCATTGAACGAATCGGCAATGGCACCGGTAAAATCCTCGGTCACTTCAGCCCGATTGGTCAGGTTTCCTTCGGCAAGTTCGCTGATCTCAGTTAAAAGCTTCATCACCGAAGCCTGCATTGCATCGCGCTCATCACTGCTCTGGATCAGGGAAAGCGTATTGTCCAGCATGGCATTGAGGGAAAAGGCCATGGTGCCCAGCTCATCCTGGGTGGTCACAGGAGTACGCGCCTCAAAATTGCCGATACCGATCTCCCCGAAAAGATCCATGATATGATTCACCTGGGTCGTGAGACCTCTGGCAAGCAGAAAAGACACGAACAGCACCAGAAGCGCCACAACAAGAACCGCGCCGAAACTGAAAACGGCCATCTTTCTCACGGGCCGGTTCACTTCCGAGTAGGCAATATCGGCAATCACCGCCCACCTGATGCCTTCGGGATTGGTGTCATCCGGCTCCATGACCGTAAGCGGGGACCAGGAACTCAGAACCTTGCGCCCCCGGTAATCTTCAATGACCTCGGTGCCTTTCTCACCGTTCAGTGCGCTTTGGGAGGCCCTTGTGTCAACTTTTGTTTTGGCATTCAGAACTGTGGTCTTAACGCCCAGTTCTTTCAGGAAGCTGGAGTCGTTGCGCCACAACTGGTCAGAGCCGACGAGATAGGTCTCCCCGGTTTCGCCCAGGCCGGTGCGGTCCTGCATGATGGCGTTGATCTGATCCAGAGACAGTTTAGCGGCCACGATAAGCTCCACCTTACCCTCTCTGACCACCGGCTGGGCAAAAAAGGCCGCGGGTGCGTTGTCACTGGGGGCATATTTCTCAAAGTCGGCCATTCCGAAGGTTTTGTTTTTCAGAACCCTTGCCACCAGCCGGCCCAGGTTGGAATTCTTGTGGGGCCCGGTCAGCATGTTGGTCTGATAGTCCTTTCCCTTCTCAACGCTGTAAAAAAGGTATCCGTCCGGGTTGATCAGGCCAAGATCATAGTAGCCGTATCCTTCTTTGTACTTCGTAAAAAAGTCCTGCTCTTCGCCTTCCCCCTTGGGAACAAAGGCCTCGGTCACATCCACCTCGGCCAGCATGGCCCAGGTCACACTGTGAACCGTCACGGGCATCCAGGAAGACAGCGTATATTCGCCGCGGTAGTCAATGACAACCCCCTGACCGCTTCTGCCGGCCAGTGCTTCGGCCACTCCCATGGTGTCCACCACAAACGCGGGATTCATGACGGTGCTTTCTCTGACATGGACAGAATCGGACCGGAAGAGCCTGTCCGCGCCGACCAGATATGTCCCGCCGGTTTTGCCCATGCCGGTACGATCCTGCATGATGGCGTTGATCTGATCCACCGAAACCTGTACCATGATGACACCGATGGTCTTGTCGCCAGATTTTATCGGTGCGGAAATAAATGCCGCTGGCACTCCTCCGGCCGGCTCATATTCTCCGAAATCCTGAAAAGTGAGGCTTTCCAATCCTTTCTCAAAAGCCTGTCCCGCGGGGCCGCCTTTGAACTCATCCGACGTCAGATTTTGCCCCAAGTCCGACTCCTGGGCCACTGTATAAATGATTTTACCGCTGGAAGAGACAAGAAACGTATCATAATAACCGTAATTTTCAGTGAAGTTCACGAGAAAAGGGGCGTAAATCCGCTCCACAGCCTTCCATTCCGTTCCGCCGACGGTTCCGCCGGCCCTTTCAAAAGCAGCCATGGCCTCAAGCACGATAGGAAGATCGGAGAGAATATTCACATCGCTGAGCCGCTCTGCAAAATAATTCTCAATAAGCTCTTTCTTGAGCTTCTGTATGGAGACCAGTTGGTTAAACGCCTTGGATCGCAATGTTTCCACTGTCTGGACCAGCACATTCATGTCATAACGCCGGTTCTCAAGATAACTTTTGATATTGGCGGATTTGATGTTTTCCACCGCTTTCAGGTTACTGAACGTCTTTTCTTCCAAAACATTTGAATACCTGTTATTCATGAAGAGAACCAGCAGGACGAGGGGAATCAGTGCGAGCGACATGAGCGATGTCAGTAATTTGTTGCGGATGCTTTCGGCAATGAGCCTGAACGGACCCCACTCCTTCACTCTTTTCATCAGATTCGCTGTCCGACTAAAATTTTTTTTCTTTTTTCCCATTGAAAATCTCCTTAATGAATTATGAATGGTGAATTATGAATGGTGAATTATGAATGATAAAAATACGTTTATAATTCACAATTCACTTATCGCTGCTCCGGATGAGGGAAAGGGTGTTGTCAAGCATGGCATTGAGCGAAAAGGCCAGTGTACCCAGCTCGTCCTGGCTGGTCACAGGCGTTCGCGCCTCAAATTTACCCCTGCCGATTTCTCCGAAAAGGTCCATAATATGGTTCACCTGGGTGGTGAGGCCCCGAGTAAGAAACAAAGACACGATCACCACCAGAATGGCAGCGACAATAATCGTGCCTGCGCTGAACCAGGCCATGTTCACCACCGGCCGATGCACTTCCTCATACTCAATATCGGCGACCAGTGCCCATCGGACACCCTGAGGGTTGGTCGCGTCCGGTTTCGTGAGGACAAGAGGCGACCATGAGCTCAGCACCTTTCTGCCCCGGTAATCGGTGACGACCTGAGTGCCTTTTTCTCCGGCAAGCGCACTTCGGGAAGCTGCTGTGTCAACTGTTGTCCCAGGGTTTAAGACCGTGCTTTCCACCCTCAGTTCTTTCAGAAAGCGGGAGTCGCTGCGCCACAGCTTGTCAGGCCCGATCAGGTAAGTCTCGCCTGAATCGCCCAGGCCGGTATGATCCTGCATGATGGCATTGATCTGATTCAGGGACAGTTTCGCAGCAACGATAAGCTCCACCTTACCCTCTCTGACCACCGGCTGGGCAAAAAAGGCCGCGGGAGAGTTGTCATTGGGCAGATACTTCTCAAAGTCGGCCATGCCAAAGGCTTTGGTTTCCAGAACGCTTGCTGCCAGCCGGCCCAGATTGGAGTCCTTGTAGGGGCCGCTCAGAATATTGGTCTGATAGTCCTTTCCTCTCTCAACACTGTAAAAAAGGTAACCGTCGGGATTGATCAGGCACAGGTCATAATAGCCATATCCTTCCTTGTATTTCGTAAAAAAGTCTTTTTCATCGCCCCCTCCCCCGGGAACAAAGGCTTCGGTCACATCAATCTCGGCCAGCATGGCATAAGTCACGCCATGAATATTCACGGGCGTCCACGAAGAGAGGACATATTCGCCACGGTAGTCAATCACAACGCCCTGGCCCGTGTTGCCGGCCAGCGCCTCTGTCACCCCTGCTGTGTCCACCACAAAGGCCGGATTCATGACGGTACTCTCTCTGACGTGGACAGAGTCGGACCGGAAGAGTTTGTCAGGACCGACCAGATATGTCCCGCCGGTGGTTCCCATACCGGTGCGTTCCTGCATGATGGCATTGATCTGATCCACTGAAACCTGTACCATGATGACGCCTGCTGTCACCTCATTGACAATTATCGGAGAAGAGATGAAGGCCGCGGGAGCTCCGCTGGTCGGTCCATATTCTCCGAAATCCTGAAAGGTCAGGGATTTCAGCCCTTTTTCAAAAGCCTGGCCCGCGGGGCCGTTTCTCAGCTCGTCCGACATCAGATTCTGTCCCAGGTCAGATTCCTGGGCCACGGTGTAAACGATTCTGCCATCTGCGGAAACCAGAAAGACGTCGTAATAGCCGTAAGATTCGCTGAATTTCGTGAGAAAAGGCCCGTGAATCCGCTCCGCATCCTTCCATGTGTCTCCGCCAACCGGGCCCTCTGCCTCCTGAAAAGCGATCATTGCCTCTGCGGTGATGGGTATGGCGGACAGCACACTCACGTCGTTCATTCGCTCGGTAAAATAGCTTTCTATCAGCTTTTTCTTGAGCTGGTGCATGGCCGCGAGTTTTTCAAACGCATTATTCCTGAGTGTCTCAACGGTCTGGACCAGAACATTCATATCATAACGCCGATTCTCAAAATGATTTCTGATCGTGTCGGCCTTGATGTTTTCCACCGCGTTCAGATTGCCAAACATCTTTTCCATCAGAACACCTGATGATCTGTTATACATGAAGATGCCCAGAATGATAAGGGGAATCAGTGACAGGGCCATGAGAGCGACCAGCAGTTTGTTGCGGATGCTTTCGGCAATAAAATTGAACATCCCCCACGTAGGCTCCTGTCTGGAATATTCTTTTATATTCTCCATTGAAAAAAACCTCCTTAGTTAAAAATTTGTTATTTGTTATTTATTTGGAATTCGGATATTGAGATTTGGAATTTATTTTATCGTCCGATTATAAAAGTTTGGCGATATTTGCCAGCAGTTCATCATTGTCGAACGGTTTTGTCATATACATGTCTGCCCCTTGTTTCAGTCCCCAGAAGCGGTCGCTGTCCTGGGTTTTGCTGGTCATCATGATGATTTTGATATTCTCGGTATTGGGCGAACCTTTAAGCTGTCTGCAGACCTGAAAGCCGTTTTTCCCGGGCAGGATAACATCCAAAAGAATCAGGGATGGCAGTTCGGAATCTGCTTTTTCCAAAGCCTGTTCGCCGTCAGCAGCAGTGAGGACGATATATCCACTGTCTTGCAGCAGGTCTGTTATCACACACATAAGAGTGGGACTGTCCTCAACAACCAGAACAACTTCGTTTGGCATTTTTTTCTCCTTTGTGTCCGGGGACAGCAGCTCATTGACATAAGACGAATGTTCACTCAGTGAGCACCTAAAAGGATGGAAATTGTATGCGCCACCACGAGGTATCCTTCTTCCCATTCATAAATACCCCTTACCAATTCCAAATTCTGAATTTTAACTTTCCTCTTTTGAGCAGAAGATAAAGGCGTACATGGAATGGGAAGGGGCACCATGCGGATGGAAGGCGACACTCTGAACATAATTCGCTTTTCTTCCCTCCATTTGGGGATTCGGGATTCGGGATTTGAAACTTGGGTATCCCCTCCTGTGAAAGTGGAAGGAGGGACACCTTCTTCCGGGGAAGGGATTCGAACCATTATCAGACGCGTATTTTCTGTTTCGTATTTTCTGTTTCGTATTTCAAAACCCATACATCTCTCCAAAGATATTACGGGTACGACATGGTCGCGCCACTCGGTAATCCCTTCTATATAAGGCGGTGAAAACGGAACCGGATACACCGGCACCTCTTTTATAATATCTTCCACCTGGCGTACGCTGAATAAAAAAGAAATCGGCTTGCCCTCTCCCCTTCCTTTTCCATCAGCGGGCCGGGACGGCATGGCTTCCTTTCCCTCAGGAGAGGATGGCTTTCCCTCTTTGGGCACTGATGCATCCGGGGAAGAGGAAAGGGGGATCAATGCAGGAAAAATAATCGCTTTCTGGTCGAAATTCTGATTTTCAGAAGGATTGCCCTTATTATTTTTCTGCATGAATCAGACCTTTCTCCAGAAGTTTTTTCATTAAAAATTGTTTGACCTTTCCTATTTCCTGAGCCACAGTTTCCTCCAACTGGCGGGCAAAAATCTGAAGGACCATGTCTGACATTTTCTCTCCCTTTATTATACGGGTCAGTGTGCCTTCCAGTTTTTTCGGATCAATGTCTTCCATTAAAAGCGGGGTCAGGGTGATCTCCGAATCAAGTTCGGTCCCGACAGCTTCCATGAGATTTGATGCTGTGTCTGTCGGCTCAGTATGTTTTTTCTCTTCAACGACCGCGTCCGTCTGTATGGCGCATGTCAGGTCAGTGCTGCTGTCTTCCTCATCCTCCTTTTTACGGCCTTCAATTCCTTCCGGGTTCAAAATGAGAATAAGGTTCCCATTCCTTTTGAGGACTTGCGGAAACCAGTCAAGAGAGGTACCTTTGAAAATGGGAGAAAGCGGCTCAATCTGACTGCTTTCAACAGAAACCACACCATCCACCCGATCCACTTTCAGGGCCAGGGGATGATTCCGGACATTCAGAAGCATCACCTTTTCCTTGACTCCGGTCCCCGATTCAGAGCAGGGATATGTCTGGCCCGGGTCAGGTACAAATTCTCCCTCTGAGACAGGATTATTTCCAGAATGATACAAAAACGAATCTTCCGCGAGTATGGATGAAAGATTGTACAGCGGAACGGAGAACTCTGTATTCGGAATTCGGATCCTTGTCTGATTCAAAAATGGCTGTATTCCGACCGCGGCATCTTCCTGTCCCAACTGCTCTTCAGCGAAAACATTTGCCCCATGTATGCTTTTGACAATCAGCAGACTCAGCCCGAATTGCCTGTTGCCTGCCTGGAAAAGCAGCAGTTCATTTTTGTCCATGGTCATTGGTCTCATGTTCGATGTTTGATGCTCGATGTTCGATGTTCGATGTTCGATGTTCGATGCTGAAAACGCAAACTGGATTATCAAACATCCAGCATCAAACATCCAGCATCAAACATCCAACATCCAACATCAAACATCAAATATTTTTTAATGACAAACCCAGCGGCCAATGTCAGCAGGCGAGCCTGTCCTTTCCACAACCCCCTTTTCTGTTGCGGAACTGGGCATGGTATCAACCACACAGGTTTCCTCTGTCTGGGCAAAGGTGATTCCGCAATTGTTTTTAATTGCCACCAGCCCCTGAGTTCCGTCATCTCCCATGCCTGAAAGAATGACCCCCGTCGTGTAAAGCCGGAATACCTGGGCCGCCGATTGCATGGTCACATCAACAGAGGGGCGTTGGCCGTTGACCGGCGGGGCCATGTTGAGCAGAACAGTATAATCAGGGCGTATCAGCAGGTGGCGATCTCCCGGTGCTATCAGCACAGTTCCCGGGGACAAAAAATCTCCTTGTTCTGCCTCCCGCACAGGGAAGGGAAAAAGCCGGTCAAACTGGGCAGCCAGAATTGCCGTGAAGCCTTCCGGCATGTGCTGAACAATCACCACCGGAAAGGGATCTGTTTTAAATTTTTCCATTTTTCCCAGTGATGACAACAAATCCTTCAGGGCAAGGGGGCCTCCGGTGGATGCGCCGATTATCACGATTCTGGCTGGCGGTTCATCTTTCCTTGTTGAAAGTTGAAAGTACCTGCGTTTTCTGAGCTTCTCAATTTTAAGCTTTGAATATTTACCTTTCCCAAACCGTTTATTCATTGAGGGAATTGTCCGGATAACCTTTACCCGTGCCGCAACCCTGACCTTGGCGATGATCTCATGTCTGAGAGAATCCGGGGGAACCGCTGCATTCGGTGAATATTTAAGGACAAAATCTACTGCCCCGAGAGCAAGTCCCATTTTTGTCATCCGGGCAGATTCCCTGGCTGCCCCGCTGATAAGCACTACTGGTGTGGGACACTCGGCCATGATATCCCTGAGCGCATCAAGACCGTTCATCACCGGCATATTCAAATCCAGCGTCAGCACATCAGGTTTCCACCTTTTGACGAAATCTGAAGCCTCCTTTCCGTTATTCGCTGTTCTGATCACGCGAATGGCCGGATCCGATTCAAGATATTGAGTAAGCAGATGACATAAGAATGGCGAATCGTCTGCAACTACCACACGAATGGTCATTGGTCAGATGCCTGATGTTTAAGTTTTAAGTTTTAAGTTTTAAGTTTTAAGTTTGCCGGACGGGGTTGCAAACCCCGTCCGGCAAGGCAGTCGGCAGCATAAGTTTCGGACGGGGTTGCAAACCCCGTCCGGCAATCGATCAAACATCAAGCATCAAACATCAAGCATCAAACATCAAGCATCAAACATCAAA
>JAOZLU010000004.1:0-20790 GCA_029934695.1 Desulfobacterales bacterium
GATGTTCGATGTTGGATGTTCGATGTTGGATGTTCGATGTTGGATGTTCGATGTTGGATGTTCGATACTTGAAACTCCAACATCAAGCATCCAACATCCAAACATTCAATTTTTGGAGATTATTTATGGGAAAAGTCGCAATTATAGGTGTAGGCCAGAGTACCTTTGTCCGGCAGTATCCGGGTTCGATCAGGGAACTGGCTTTTGACGGGTTTAAGGAAGCGATGCAGGACGCACAGATAACAGCCAAAGATATTGGCGCGTCTGTAATCTGCTCGGCACCGGAATATGACAAACAACGCTCTCCCGCGGGTGTTTTCGCGGAATATCTGGGCCTCAATCCCCAGCCCACGTTTTATGTGGAAACCCTGTGTTCATCCAGCAGCATGGGCCTGAGGCTGGCTTATTCGCTTGTGAAGTCAGGGCTTCACGATTCTGTGGCGGTGATCGGGTTCCAGAAAATGTCGGAGATTTCCTCTGCTGAATCTCAGGAGCGAATGGGACGCGGGGGCGATATCCAGTGGGAAAGCCCTTTTGGAACCATGATGCCCGCTTATTATGCCATGTATGCCAGGGCATATATGGAAAAATACGGGACCACGCCCGAAGATTTGGCGCTCATCCGCGTGAAGGCGGGAACTTATGGCCAGCTCAATGAAAAAGCCGCATATCGCAAAGCCATCACAATGGAGATGTTCTCCGATCCTGAGAACCGAATGGCTTCCCCTGTCGCAAGTCCGCTCAGGACCGGCGACTGCTGCGCCAATGCAGATGGAAGTTCCTGCATCATCGTTGCCAACGAGGAAAAAGCCAAAGCCTTCTGCAAGAAGCCGGTTTGGATTATGGGTACGGGAGCGGCAACAACCGCGGTCAACTTGGCCGGAAGAGACCTGTTCAGCGGGCTGACCGTTGCCGAGCAGGCAGCTGATGAGGCGTATAAAATGGCGGGAATCACGGCAAAAGATGTGGATGTCGCCGAAGTTCACGACTGTTTCACCATCGCTGAAATGATGGCTTATGAAAATCTGGGCTTTGCAAAACCGGGCGAGGGAAAAGACCTGATTCAGGGCAAGGAAACCTACAAAGAGGGAAGTATCCCGGTGAATGTGGATGGCGGATTATTATCCAAAGGACATCCCATCGGCGCTACCGGCGGCTCACAGATCAGAACCGTTGTCCTGCAACTCCGGGGCGAGGCAGGTGATATCCAGGTCAAAGACCCGGCCATAGGGCTGGTCCACAATATCGGCGGCGTGGGGCTTTACGGAAACGTGACAATTCTCGGGAGGTAAAAAATGGGCAAGAAAAAGCAGGCAGATGATCGGTTTAAAAAATTCGGGACAGTGAGTTTTACCTCCATCACGAAGATTAATGATTTTATCCAATACATGGAAGACGGCAAGGTCATGGCGACCAAATGCAAAGACTGCGGTCTCATTTTTTTTCCGCCCCGCGCGGACTGTTGCCAGTGCCTCACCAGCAACATGGACTGGGCTGAGGTTTCCGGGACCGGAAAACTCGTCACTTACAGCAAGCTGGAATACGCGCCCGTGGGATTCGGAGATGATCTGCCCTACTCCATAGCGGTTCTTGATTACGGAGACTATAAAATCTTCGGGAGAATCGCCAGTGACGTGCCAGACGAAGAAGTCAGGGTGGGGATGGAGATGAAAACGATAGTCAACAAATTGCCGAATGAGCAGTTGAACTACGTTTTCCAGAAAGTGTAAACGCCTGAAATTACACATCTCTGTAGGGTGGGTGAAGCGAAGCGGAACCCACCATTTTTCAAACAGTGCGGTAAACATAACCGCGAAGCGGAACTCACCATTTTTTTTTTGCGGAACCCACCATTTTTGTGGGTATGGTGGGTTTCGCTTCGCTTCACCCACCCTACATTTCAAAATTTCAAAATATCCAGAAGGAGAACAAAATGTCTGAACTCAAGTTGGAAAAGGCCGACGGCATTGCCCGAATCACCTTTGCCCGGCCAAAGCATAATGTGCTTGACATTGAAATGATGAATGATCTGAACGCTGAGTTGGATAAGCTCATTGCGGATGATGATCTCAAGTGCGTCGTTTTTCTCGGGGAGGGTCCGAGTTGGTGCGCGGGAGTTGAAGTGGCGGATCACAAACCTGAGATGGTGGATGACATGATTTCCACATTCAACGGAATTTTTGAACGGATCGAAAAACTTGACGTGCCGACAATCGCCGCGGTTCATGGGGCATGTCTCGGAGGCGGCATGGAAGTCGCCATCGCATGTGATATCGTCATCGCTGCAAAAAAGGCGGTCTTTGGGCAGCCGGAGATCAAACTCGGGTTCTTTCCGCCGTATGCGGCCATCCGCCTGCCCCAGCTTGTGGGACCGGCAAAAGCCATAGAAGTCTGCACCACAGGCAGAAGATACACGGCAAAAGAAGCCCGGAACATGGGATTTGTCAGCCACAGGGTTGATGACGATAAATTCACGGAAGCGGTGGACAAGCTCGTGGGCGAAATCAGGACAAGCAGTCCGCTCATTATCCGCCTGAACAAACGCGCAGTAAAGCAGCACATCGGGCTTGAATTTCCAAAGGCGATTGAAGGTGTCAGCGATCTTTTCCTGAATACGCTCATGAAAACAGAGGATACGTTGGAAGGGATCAGCAGTTTTGAGGAAAAACGTCGGCCTGAATGGAAAAATAAATAGAGTGAAAATTTTTCATCCGGTTCGTAAAACTACAAGGATTCCGTTTAGTAAGGATCAGAAATCCTTAACAAACCCAATCCTTGCAGTTTTTAATAAATTCTTCAAAAATTCGGCTTCTGATTGGGAGTGAAAATGTATGAGAATATAGAATCTGTCTATGATCTGAGATTTAATATCAACTATTACGGTGCCGACTATCCGATTGACAGCTTGGCAAAAAGAATGGAAAATGGGACAACAAATACCGAATCAAATCAAGGATTCAATTGATAGCGTAATCGCGAACAGACACAATATTGCTCATGGGAAAAGCGTTGGAATGTCGCTTGGAACTATTAAAGGGCATTATGATAACATAAAGAAAGTGATTTTAATTTTTGAGACAATAATTATATAATTTGCCTAACCTGCACTACGCCGGACAGAAATAATGCTGCCATTTGAATTCATAATTGAAGGACCGCCGGTTTCTCAGCAAACTCGGAGACGGGCAAAATTACGCGAGTGGAAAAGATTGGTGAGAGAAGAAGCTGAAAGCCGATGGCCTTCCGAGGCTATCCCACATATAGAGCAGCTTATGATTAAAATCACTTATTTTTACGATGAAGATTTGATGGATGTGGATAATATTCCTAAGCCTATTTCTGATGCTTTAAATGGTCTTGTCTATCATGATGATGAACAATTGACAGATAATTATACCAGAAAGCGAAATCTTACTGACGATTTAAGAGTAGAAAATCGTTCAACTGTTTTGGCATCGGGTTTAAGCCTGGGGACGGATTTTCTTTATATCGTAATTGATGAAGCACCAAACCAGAAGGTAATAGACTGATGAAACATATAAAAGAATTGGAACTGAACCGAATCAAGGCATTAGAAGAAGAATATCATAAACAAGGGTATGAAGTTTTCCTTGAACCGGCTCCAGATCAACTCCCTGATTTCCTCAAATCATTTCAGCCGGATATGATTGTTCTGAAAGATGAGGAAAAAAAGGTGATTGAGGTAAAAACCAGGATCACTTTGTCCAAAAATCCTCAGACCAGGGAGATTGCCCGTTTGATAAATGAACAGGAAGGATGGGGCTTTGAAATTGTTGTTGTGAAAATTGACGAAGACGCGCACCGTTTTGAGGGAATGGAATCATGCGACGAAGAAGATATTTTATATAGAATAGAGGATGCAAAAAAACTTATAGATTCAGGTCATTCTGAGGCAGCATTTTTATATGTGTGGTCAGCGAGTGAGGCAGCACTCAGACTGCTTGTAAAAAAAGAAGCGCTTGACGTAAAATCATTTATGCCTTCACATATAATCAAAGCCCTGACTATCGAAGGGGTTATTTCAAGAGATCACTATAAATTACTCATGTCGGCGATGAAAATTACAGATACAGTTGTTCATGGATATAAATCAGATGACTTCAAATCTGATATAATTCAAAAAATTATTGATTTTACTGAAGAAATTATAAAACAATATGACGAAGTGTTATCTGCCTGACCGGGCGTTCCGCTGGACACCTGCCAGTGCATTTTTTAAATTACGAAAATCTGCGAGTGACAAGTAAGAGGTTTGAAATCTCCTTATGCCAAAACTTGATTTAAATTATGAAGAGATGTTCAGAGAGGATATTGAACCCGTTGAAGACGAATCTGATTTGGAAGAATTGCCTGATGTCATTGTTCAGGCCACAGACTGGACCACGGACACTCTCCTTGGGCAAATTGAAAAAGGGAGAATACAACTGAACCCCAGCTTTCAAAGAAGAGATGCCTGGACAACTGAAAGAAAAAGTAAGTTTGTTGAGTCCTTGTTTCTTGGATTTCCTATTCCCCAACTGGTTTTGGCGGAATTGAGAGAGCAACCTGGAAATTATATCGTCATTGACGGCAAACAGCGATTACTCAGTATGATTCAGTTTGCCGGTTCTGAGGAATTAAAAGAAAAATTCGGTAATTATAAGCTGAGGGGACTCGAAATTTTAAACCAGTGCAATGGAAAATCATTGGATGAGTTAGTCTCTGACAGCAGAAGCGTCGAAGTTTTTGAAAACAGAACGATTCGGACGATTGTCATACGGCATTGGAAGAACGACTCAATTCTGTATCATATATTCCTCCGGCTCAGTATTGAAAGCGTAAAATTATCATCCCAGGAACTTCGCAATGCACTTCATCCAGGGCCTTTTTCAGAATTTTCAGATTTTTATTCTGGCAAAAGTCCTTGTTTAAGGAAAATTTTAAACCGAGATGCCCCTGATTTCAGGATGAGAGATGCTGAGTTACTGCTAAGATATTATGCTTTCAGAAATTTTATACGAGAATATACAGGGTCGGTAAAAAAAATTTTGGACTTGACAATCAGAGAATTAAATGCGCTTTGGCGAACAGATGCACATGATATACAAATGCAGGCAGAACAGTTTGAAAATGCTGTAAAGCTTGCTTTCCTGGTATTTGGTCCTGATTCCTTCAGAAAATGGAAAAAAGGAGAATTTGTCAGCAGATTTAATCATGCTGTCTATGATGTGATTCTGTTCCATTTTTGGAAGCCGGAAATAGAGGATAAAATCAGAGAAAAATCTTATGAAATTAAAGAGGCGTTTATTGAATTGTCTGAATCTGACACTGGGTTTGCTGAATCCCTGGAGACGACACCCAAAAGCCTTAACGCCACGGTAAAAAGACTTTCATCTTGGACATCAGCATTGAATGCGGTACTGGGCACTGATTTCAGAGAACCAAAACTTGTCAATAACCGAATCAGATTCTGAACATAACCGAACAATGCCAAATATACAGAGATTTCGCCAGTTAAAATCGGAATTAAGACGCTTACGCAATCATTTTTTACAGAGTTGATCTGCTTATTGATGGTTTAAAAAATTTGGACATCAAAATCAATAACCTATAATGAAGGAAGCTTGAAGCGTGAAACATGAATTCACGCGTCACATTTATTTAGATTATAAACAGGAGGCTAAATGTCAAAAATTAACAAAATCGGTGTCATCGGCGCAGGAAACATGGGCAGCGGCATTGCCCAGAAGATCATCCAGGAAGGCATAAACGTCGTCATGGTTGACATAAAAGATGAGTTTGTCGAACGCGGACTCAGCACGATAAAAAACTTGCTTCAGGAAGGGGTGGAGCGTAAGATTTTCACTACCAAACAGGTTGAGGAGATACTCTCCCGGATAACCGGAACCACCGACTTCAATGCGGTCGCGGATGCGGATATTGTCATTGAAGCGGTTTTCGAGGACAAGCAGGTAAAAATTGATCTCTTCAAAAAACTTGACGGAATATGCGCCGAGAAGACCATTTTCGCCACAAACACCTCAAGCTTTTATGTCAGAGATTTTGTTGAACATATCTCCCGCCCTGACCGGTTTGTCGGGCTTCACTATTTCTTCCACCCGGCAAAAAACCGTCTTCTTGAAGTGATTCCCCATGATGGCACGAGCAGGGAAACCATTGAAACTTCTCTTCTCGCTGCAAAGCTTCACGGCAAAACCTCCATTCTTGTGAAAGACGCCCCGGGATTTGCAGTCAACCGCTTCTTTGTTCCGTTTCTGAATGAAGCCGCCCGGATGCTTGAAGAAGGCATCGCCAGCATTCCCACCATTGAGGAAGGCGCGAAACGCGGGCTTAAAATCGGCATGGGTCCATTTTTGCTTATGAACGTCACCGGCATCCCCATCGCAGTTCACGCCGCCACCACCCTCGGTGACGAACTGGGTCCCTTTTACGCGCCAACTGAAATTCTCAAAGCCCAGATGGAGAAAAAAGAAAACTGGAACCTTGAGGGCGAAGTGGATGAATCCAAGATTCAGGCAGTGACTGAGCGATTCTACGGCGTATGTCTCGGGGTTGCGGCCGCACTTGTGGATGAAGGTGTCGCCACCATTGAAGACACCGACCGGGGCGCAAAGATCGGCCTTAGGTGGATCATGGGCCCGTTTGAAATTATGAACAAAATCGGCATTGACAAGACCTGCGAATTTGTCAAAGCGATTACAGAGAAGTATTCCGACTTCAAGATGCCCGACATACTCGTAAAACAGAAGGAGAAAGGAACGCCTTTTGATTTCAAAGTGGTTGATCTTGAGGTGAAAGACAGCATCGCCCGAATTATCATCAACCGCCCCGAGGCCATGAACGCGCTGAATGCGGATGTCTTTGCCCAGCTTGAAGAGCGGTTTTCCCAAGCTGAGAAAAATCCCGATGTCAAGGCGATTGTCTTCGAGGGCGCAGGCAAGGCATTTGTAGCGGGCGCGGACATCCGTTATTTTGTCCGGAACATAAAGGCAGATAAAGTTCCTGAGACTGTTGCCTTCACAAGAAAAGGCCACGAACTTCTGCTCAGAATCGAAAACTCTGAGAAATTCACGATAGCACTCCTTGACGGACTTTCCCTCGGGGGCGGAAGTGAGCTTGCGCTTTCCTGCCAGGCGATTCTTGCCACGCCAGCCGGGTCAATGGGCTTTCCTGAGACTGGCATCGGCATCTATCCCGGGCTGGGAGGAATGCTCCGCTTTACACGCCATGTCGGGCCTGAACTTGCCAAGTACTACACCTTTACCGGAGCGGGCATCAGTGCAAAAGATGCGTTTGAACTGGGCATTGTGACAAAGCTTGTCGGGCCTGCCGAGGTGGACTCGGCCATAGCTTCTCTTGTTTCGGAAGGAAAACCAGACAAGTACCGAGAGCGTGAGATTCCTGAAAAGTTCAAGCCTCTTGCTCAGGTGTGCAACAAAGAGAATGTTGAGAAACTGCTCTCCGGCAAAGCACCCGAAGGCGTGGCAGATGATCTCGCGGCCAAGACTGCCAAGATTGTCGGTTTCAAAGCACCCCTTGCTCTTAAAGTTGCCAACGAAATCATTGATCAGCAGATGGGCAAATCCATGAATGATGCCGTGGAAATTGAGTTGGGACGGCTTCAGGAAATCTTCTCCACCGCGGACGCGCTGGAAGGGCTTTCCTCACTTGGCCGGAAGAGACCTGAATTCAAGGGAGCTTAGCAGAAACCCGGCTTGCTCCCGGCGGGTTGACAAATCCGGCGGTTATGGTCTGAATTTGCCAATCCAGGCCGAGCAGGGAGTCGCCTCATATTCAGACTTGATAGCGGAATTGGTCATTAGATAATTAATTAGCCATTCGTCATTGATGATTACTGACAACTGGCAAAAAAGGAAAATATTATGCATAAACTACTAACCGAAAATCCTGGTGAAAAGATGATACTCCTCGGCAATGAAGCCATTGCGCGAGGTGCGATTGAAGCGGGCGTTGCCTTTGCCACCACATATCCCGGCACACCCTCTTCGGAACTGTCTTTAAACCTTTTCCAGATGTCTCAGGAAAGTGATCTTTATTTTGAATACGGCACCAACGAGAAAGTGGCCCTTGAGGTGGCATCAGGTGCTGCAAATTCAGGGCTTCGCACGATGTGCATGATGAAGCATGTGGGCCTGAATGTCGCAGCGGATCCCCTGATGACGCTTGCTTATGTCGGAGTTACGGGCGGATTTGTCATTCTGACGGCTGATGACCCGTTCATGTTCTCCAGCCAGAACGAGCAGGACAATCGCTACTATGGCAAGCTTTCAGGGCTTCCCATCCTTGAGCCTTCTTCGGTGGAAGAGGCAAAGGAGATGGTTCCCTATGCATTTGATCTTTCTGAAAAACTGAAAGAACCCGTACTCCTCAGAACCACCACCCGGATCAATCATTCCACCGGAGTCGTGACTCTGGGCGAAATCAGGCCCCGCGTCACAAAGGGCGATTTCAAAAAAGACCCGTTCAACTATGTCACCGTACCCGCGGTTTCCAGGAAGCTTCATGTCAGGCTGCTGGAAAACATTGAAAAAGCCACAGAAATCTCTCAGAAATCCGAATATAACTTTATAAAAGGAGACGGGGCCTGGGGCATTGTATGCAACGGCGTAAGTTACAGCTATGTTGCTGATGCCGTGAAAGAACTCAACATAGAAGATAAGGCGAAAATACTCCGCATCGGCTTTTCATGCCCCATGCCGGAGACGCTGATCAAAGATTTTCTGAAAGGATGCGAAAAAGTCCTCATTGTCGAAGAGGGTGAGCCGTACATGGAAGAGGCGATAAAAGCCTTTGGTCAGGAAGAAGGGCTCACGCTTCCCATAAACGGCAAAGGAAAAGAGCTGCTCTCCCGTCTTTACGAGTTTGATCCTGCCATGATCAGACAGTGTGTCGCAACTTATTTTGGTGTGCCTTATACGCGGCCAGTCCTGCCGGATATCTCTGACGTTCCTGAAATGCCCCAGCGTCCGCCCAACCTCTGTGCGGGGTGTTCTCACCGGGCCACCTATTATGCGGTGAAGAAGGCCGCTGAAGAGGAAGGGGTGGAAACCATTTACCCCACGGATATCGGGTGCTATACCCTCGGATTTCTCCCGCCGCTTTCCATGGCGGATTATGTGATCTGCATGGGATCGTCCGTGAGTTCGTCCTGCGGCTTTTCAAAAGCCACGGATAAGAAGGTCATCTCCTTTATCGGCGATTCCACTTTTTTCCATTCGGGAATGACCGGTTTGGCAAGCGCAGTTTTTAACAACCATAATTTCACGCTGGTTATTCTTGACAACAGCATCACCGCCATGACCGGCCATCAGCCGAATCCCGGGGTGGATATGGAGAATTTCAACCTTTCAGGATATGGGCGGATATCCATCGAAGAGGTTGTAAAGGCACTCGGTGTCGGCCATATTACGGTCATCAGACCGTACAAGCTTAAAAAGAGCATAGATGCCATAAAAGAGGCGATAAATTACAAAGGCGTTTCAGTGATTATCTCACAGGAAATGTGTACCCTGTACGCCAAAAGCCTTAAAAAACTCAAAATAAGGTCTTTTACGGTCAGCGACAAGTGCAAAAATCACAGGGATTGTCTCAATGAGATTGCATGCCCCGCGTTTTTCCTTGAGGATGAAAGAGTGAAAATTGATCCGGTCACATGTGTGGGATGTGCGGTCTGTGCGCAGATATGCCCTGAAAACGCTATTTTGCCTTTGAAGAATAAAGAATAGAAAGCGGTTTTTTTACAACACCCGGTTTCTTTAAATATTTAAGGATAAAAAGTATGGATACAAAAAGATTAATCATCGTAGCTGTTGGCGGACAGGGAAACCTGCTTGCATCCAGAGTCCTCAGCGAAGCGGCCCTCCTTACCGACATTCCTGTTCGGATGAGTGAAATTCACGGCATGGCCCAGAGAGGCGGGGTCGTGGAGTCCGCGATTGTCTTCGGAGATGCGGAAAGTAACATCATCTCTGATGGCGAGGCAGACGTTCTTGTTGGATTTGAGCCTTTGGAAACCCTCCGCGCACTGAATAAGGTCAATTCCAAATCGGTTGTTATTACCAATCTTTCTCCGCTTCCGCCGTTTACGGTGTCCATTGGCAGAGGCGTTTATCCGGACCTGGAGAATTTGCAGGGCCTGATTCGGGCAAAAACGTCAAAGCTGATTGCGTATGATGGGATTGCCCTTGCAAAAGAGGCCGGAAATGTGCTGGCATTAAATATCGTGCTGGTCGGGTCCCTGATTCAGACCGGTATCCTGCCGGTCACAGCGGAAAATGTAAAGGAAATAATAAAGACAAAAACCAAAAAGGCTTTTGTGGATACGAACTTAAAAGCCTTTGATCTCGGGTTTTCTGCCGCGGCAGGCGCATGATCTTGCCGGACGATACTGTTGCCGGACGGGGTTTGCAACCCCGTCCGTGATCTTTTGGATACGCTTGCCGGACGGGGTTTGCAACCCAGTCCGGCAGAGGACCCTCATTCTTTGCAAACTCGTCCGAGACGTTTTGGACTGCGGCAGAGAAAGATTGCGGACGAGAAGAAATATCAAATGCGAAACACCTGACACATAAATAATGGAGGAGAAAGATGCCTTGGAATAAAGAAATTGAATGTATGCCTGTGGAGGAGATTCAGAAACTTCAACTGGAAAAACTCAGGGAAACTGTGGCCTGGGTCTATGAGCGGGTTCCCTTTTACAAGCAGAAACTGGATGAGATCGGGATAAAGGCCGAAGATATTAAAAGCCTCGAAGACGTGGCCCAGCTCCCTGTCACGGTCAAAAATGATCTGAGAGACAATTATCCCTTCGGACTCTGCGCCGTACCCATGAGCGAAGTGGTCCGCGTTCATGCGTCTTCAGGCACTACAGGAAAGCCTGTCACCGGCCCTTATACGCTCGATGATATGGAACAGTGGGGCGAATGTATGGCCCGAAATCTCTGGGCTGCGGGAATACGCGAGGATGATATTGTACAGAACGCTTATGGTTACGGGCTATTCACTGGCGGATTAGGGTTTCACCAGGGTGTCACCCGGCTTAAATGTGCTGTGGTTCCCACCAGTTCGGGACAGACCCAGCGGCAGATCACCATTATGCAGGATTTCAAGACCAATGCCCTGCTCTCCACCCCTTCTTATGCGCTCACCATGGTCGAACGGGCTGAAGATATGGGCGTGGACATCAAAAAGCTGCCCCTGCGGGTGGGGGTTTTCGGAGCGGAACCCTGGACCACGGCTATGCGTCAGGAGATTGAGGAGCGCATGGGGATCAAGGCCATGGAGGCTTTCGGGCTTACCGAGCTTGGCGGACCAGGTGTCGCTTTTGACTGTGAGGCTCAGGACGGACTGCATATCAATGAGGATTATTATCTTGCAGAGGTCGTGGATCCTGAAACCCTGGAACCTGTCCCCCTCGGCGAGAAGGGCGAGCTGATTTTCACCTCGCTTCAGCGGCGGGCCATGCCCATGATCCGTTACCGCACCAAAGACATCACACGGCTCCGGCGGGAGACATGTGACTGCGGGAGAACTTTTCTCAAGATGGACAAGGTCTTTGGCCGCACCGATGATATGCTCATTATCAGCGGCGTGAATATTTTCCCCTCTCAGATTGAGTCTCTCCTGCTGGAGATTCCTGAAGTGGAGCCGCAATATGTGCTTGTAGTTCGGAAGAAGGGATATCTGGATCATCTCACGGTTCGGGTGGAGGCCAAGCAGGAAATCTATGATGCAGGGCCTGATAAGGAAGCGGAAGTGGAGAAAAAGATTTCAGGACATCTCAAGGGAATGCTGGGGATCAGTGTAAGGGTGAGGTTGGTGGAGCCTAAGCTCATTGAGCGTAGTGAGGGGAAAGCCAAGCGGATTATTGACGAGCGTCCGAAAGAGTAATGCCTGCCTGTAAATTTGAAGCCGCATTCTTTCAGGAATGCGGCTTTTTACTTTCAATTTCTGAGAATAGGCGTTTTTCAGGCTTAAAACCTCATTTTCGGAGGCAAAATCATCATTTTTTTAAGGGCTTAAAACGGGCTTTTTCGGAGCCTGCATGGCTGAAGATTTTTTTTGCTCAGATGCAGAAAGGCACTTGACAAGCTGGCAGTTACAATATATTTCTACGATAAAAAGGTTGTATGAACTTGGTCGAAGTCAAAGAACTGATATGCCATGAGCTGCCATATATCTTGCAGACAGAACATTTCATTATGTCATTCAGGACATGCTGCAGGAAAAATTTGCCGGTAAGCAGAAAACGGAAGACCGTTTTGATCAGGTGCTTGCCGAAATCCGGGACCTGCGTGAGGAGTCCCAGCGTAAATGGGATGAGTCTCAGCGCAGATGGGATGAGCAGCAGTCTGAAATCCGGGATCTGCGTGAGGACACGAAAGCGAATCAGGTCGAAATCCGGGCCATGCGTGAGGAGTCCCAGCGTAAGTGGGATGAGCAGCAGTCTGAAAACCGGACCCTGCGTGAGGAGTCTCAGCGTAAATGGGATGAGCAGCAGTCTGAAAACCGGGCCCTGCGTGAGGAGCCTCAGCAGATACTGAAGGAAGTGCAGCTCTTTATCCGCAAATATGACAGCAGCATCGGCGCCATCGGATCACGCTGGGGTCTCAGTGCCGAACGTGCCGAACAGTCCTTCCGCAGCGCGCTCGGAAGCATTCTGGAGGAGTCCTTCGGGGTGCGGGTGGGGTGATGAATCTGTTGTTGATGCTCTCAGAAAGCTGATCCCGTTTTTGTTCCGGCTATTTTGTAACCGACTGATTTTTAAGTTAAAAAAAATAGGCGAAACAAAAACGGGATCACAATTGGCAACTCTGTTTGTGACATTTTCATCAGCCCAGGTCATGTCCACCGCCAGCCGGGACAGACGCAGGACAGGAAGCGGATATTTCGGAAGCCCTTTTTTATGGATATCAGGCAGGTCTCTGATTTCAATGTGGGAGGCGGACACAGTCGCAAATCCCATTATCGTGTTCCCGCCCGCGGCAATGTATGTTGTCCCGATATGGTGCCTGAACTGATTCTGGCCTGCGAACCGGGAAAGGAAGCGATCCAGATCGGGATTTCCTGAACAGAATCCGCTCCGGTCATCTGAGTGTCTGAGAGGTCGGATATCAGTCATTTTCCTCATGCCCCTCATTGTTGAAAAGCGACTTCATAGCGTCGGTCGGTTCCGGAGGATTGTCAAGACTTTCCATAATCATCCTTCCGGAGTCCTCAGACACCAGGATGCGGGGCGGAACGATCATATACTCCGGCAATTCTGTGAGTGCCTGCAGATGATGCAGCAGGGCGGTCTCAATCAGGATCGCCTCTTTTTCCCCTCCGGCCCGAACATACTCGTCCATCATCCTCCTGGTTTCAGGCGAGACACGCGTTGAAACCTGAATTTGCTGAGAAGCGATCATCTTTTCACCTCCGTCATTTCAGCCATAAATTCGTTGAACGCCTCGGATTTATCCGATATTCGTTTTCATTCATGTCAGTTAAAAATTCTGCAAAAGTCATCGGTTGCATCCGCCCGAAGATGCACCCTGTATTTCACAATCGTCTCCTGATATCTGCAATCGCCTCACCGGCAATACGTCCCCTGATTCCGTCAGACTCATAGGCATCCAACCGCTGGTCAAGCTCGGCTCTCTGCTCATCCGTCAGCGCCAGCGACGCCTGATCATGCGCTATGCTGTCCCACAGGTCTTCCACCAGTCGTATTCTTTCGGCTATCGGAAGAGTACGCAGACTGTTTATCATTTTTTTATCCTCCGTTAATTCATTACCGGCATATTTCCTAAGAAGACTGGCTGTTTTCTATATCCTGAAAAGCCCCCATTTAATACATTGCACACAGGATGATTTCTTTTCTTACATCCGATCTGAAAAAAAATCATTCCCGGTGAAAACCGTCAGTCATAAGAATCTGCGTCCTCCACCTCGGCAGGCGTCATCGTCAGCAGGGCGATGATTTTAAGATCCTTTTCCTCATCCAGTATCTCATCAAGCCTGTCCCACAGCATATCCTGCCGCTCAATCTGTGATTTTCCACAGAAACTCTCGGAGACAACAAACCCGCCGACCTTTCCCTCGGGGGTCACACCGATTTCAAAAGTCGGGTTCTCCAGACCTATCCCGATCAAAATGTTTTCTAATTCCTCTCTGAAGTCCATCGCCTTACTCCCAATATGATGATTTCACCGGCATTGTTGATTATCATGTCGGAACTCGGTTTCAGTATCTCCCCCCTGATACCCCTAGACCCAGCCGTCTGAACTCCGAAGTCAGTCTGGCATGAGAGGCAAACCGGTAGTTGTTTTTCCAACGCGCCCACACATCCCCATCTGCACAGACAGCTTTCTCCGATCCTTCGGACGGATAAAGCTGAACATGCCGCTTTCTCTGAGAAGATTTCTCAGGTCATGGCGGCTTTCAAACACAGGATTTTCCCTTGTCTTATACGCAAGCAGCAGACATTCGACGGCAACGCCCGCAAGATAAATCGCCGCCGGATAACGCCGCTGTTTGTGAAGTCTTCTTGCCGAGACGACCTGTTCCTGAGCCGCCTCAAGATAATGTTCGGGTCTGAATCTCATAACCACTCGCCTCACCTTTGGGTTCTGAACCGCTGACTGACGCTGATTACCTGCGTTCAATATTTGAAATCCGAAATCCGAATATCGAAATCCGAATCACAGGCAAATATTTATGCATCTAATTTGCTGTTCAATGCTTGTGTGTTGTATGTCTTGCTCAATTTCAAGATTTGTCATATCAGTAAAAAATGAATTTGGCAATGGCGAATCCAGTATTTGATGGTAGCAATTTGCGTAATCATGGGTGGGAATTTGCTGCCTCTTGATTCTGAACCGCTGATTGACGCTGATTGACGCTGATTTCACGGATTTTCTGCGCCCAGGAAGCTGTTCGGTTGCATGTTATGCCGGGGTCAGCAAGCCAGAGTGCGCCTGTCAGGGAATCCCCGACTGAAAGCCAAGCACACACTAAACAAAGTACCTTTCCAACAGGGAAAGAATCTCAAGCGGATGGTATTTGTGGGACAGAATATGAATTCCCTCTCCGTCAGCATTCTGCAACTCCTTTCCGTCGGCATACACATTGATATGCGGCTGAAAATGCTCCTTATGTGACGGTTCATAATGGAACATCAGCTTGTTGCTGTCAAAAAAAATGTTGTAGCTGTAATACAGATAATCATCCTCAGTTTTGTCATACAGCGCATCAGCCTCTATGGTCACACCCGACTTTGAAATCAGTTTTTTCTCATACTCATAGTAGATCGAATTTTTCGGGTTCCTGACACTTCCGCCTCTGAGAAAATCCGTATTTCCCTGGAATATGGCATTCAGCCGGTTTTCAAAAGTGCGGAATATTTTTATAAAATTACGGGAAGTTATGTTTTCCATCTGAGTCAGTCCGTCAGAGAGACATATTCATGTCTCCCCGCTTTCCGGTTCATTCCCTCCTCTATGGCTTTCAGAAGGGCCGTGTTGCCTCTGAATTTTTCTCTCATCTCCTGTGCGAACTGTTCCCTTTCGACAACCACAGCACCTTCCTCATATCTGTCTTTCATAAACAGTGATCTGATTTTTGAAAAAAAAGATGACAGTTTCATGGCCTTACCCTCCTTTCTGATTGTTTGTTCCAGTTTTACACGCCTGTAAAAAATCAAGTAATAATATAAACTTCTGAACCGCTGATTAACGCTGATTTCACGGATTTTCTGCGCCCTTGATTCTGAACCGCTGATTAACGCTGATTAACGCTGATTTCACGGATTGTCTGCGCTCAGTAAGCTGTTCGGTTGCATGTTATGCCGGGGATCATTCCCATATCGTCCTCACTTTGTAAGCATCAAAAAGAGAATCCCCGGTGAGGATCGGGATGCCCTCGATCATCGCCTGTGCGATCAGCAGGCGGTCAAAAGGGTCCTTGTGGTGAAAGGGAAGTTCGGACACCTTTGTGACATGGGAAAGTTCCACAGGCAGAACAGACAGTTCGTTCAGTCTGATCTGTTCCGTCAGAAAGTTGTGGACCGGCAGAGGCACATCCAATTTCCCGATGCCCGCCTTTATGCTGATTTCCCACGCGGAAACAATGCTGAGAAAGATTTCGTTGTCCCCGTCCAGAAAAGTGCCTGTCGCGGTTTCGGTAAGATGTCCGGTGTCGTTTGTCACCAGCCACAGGAACGCACAGGTGTCCAGAAGAACCCTCATGGCATATACTCCTCAAAACCTTCCGGAATGTCTTTGAAACCTTCTTTTATCACCACCTGTCCCTCGGCAGTTCCCAGCCTTCTGGAATATTTTTTCTTCCTGAAGGGGGTCAGCCTGAGAGCCGGTCTGTCATCTATCATGATGACGAACTCTTCCCCGGCAAGAGATTTTCGGACAAGTTCCGTGAAATTGCTTTCAGCATATCCCAGCTGTATTTGCTGCAACATTTTTTCACCTCAGTTTTTTTTGCTTAATTTTTTTCCCTGTGCGAGGGTCCGTAATGCCCAACCATTCCCCGCTGTTTTCCTGATATGCAGGAAAAACAGTAAGAACTCTGTGGCTCTCTGTGCCTCCTCCGCGGCTCTCTGTGGTTACTGAAAAGCATCCCGGGCACAGTCCCCCAAATCCGTTGAACAAATCTTTATTCTGATTATAACGGATTCAGGGGAGGGTACAACCTGCTGAAATTACTGAGCCGGATACCGGCAGTTCTGTCCGTTCCGGGCTTTCCGGTCCGGAAGCCGGGCATAAATGCGTCCACTTTTTCTCTGTGTCCTTTGTGCCTTTGTGTGAGATACCGCTCCGAAATTGCAGCCTCCGTTATAATCAGTATAATTTAATGACAGAATCGTTCTGATATCATGAGACTGGAAAGAAGTCAACGGGTAAATACAGCAAAAGCCGGAGGAGCAATCTCCCGGATGAAAGCGAAAGTCGTCCGCCCTTCTTCCGATTTAACAGTTCGGGTCTGTAATCGGCCATATCTCTTATCTTCCGGGCATCCTGCAAATATGTTCTGAATTTCGGAAAAATTTTGTTCCTGTTGCAAAAATGGATCACAAACTGAGGTACTCAGAAAAAACGTATTACCCCAAAAATCTCGCAAAGGCGCAAAGGCGCAAAGGCGCAAAGGCGCAAGAAAAGGCTCTGTGGCCAGTTTCCCGCGCTTTTCCTTTGCGTCTTTGCGTGAGATATAAAATAATGGGGGAATGCGTTTTTTACGAGTCCCTGAGTCCGAATCAGGCAGGGAGGGGTTCGGATTTGGCAATCGTTCGACGGCTCGACTGAGCTTGCCGAAGTCTGATCTCACGCCTAAGTCCGAACCGGGCAGGAAGAGTCTCTTTAAAATATCCCCTTCTTGTTAAGAAAATGGCCATATTTTCTGTCCTCGGTCAGTATGTCAATCATGATCCATTTCTTGAAAAAGCCTAAAGCAGCCCTGTTGATTTCAAAATCAGGTTCCTTAACCTCCTTCTGAAATTCCAGAATTTCCTTGAAAACAAGCTCATGCTTCTTTTTATGAGATGCATACTCCGGGTAATTGTGCGTTTGCATCAATGCCTCCTCTTTGGCGAGATGGGATTCAATAGAACGAACCAGGATGCCCAGCTCACGCTCCAAAATCGGCTTTTCCTTACCAGCGTCAATGGAGTTGCAAAGCGTATTCGCCTTGTCAAAAATCTCCTTGTGCTGATTGTCAATTTCGTGAAAATTGATGCTGTATTCCTCCCTCCAGTGAAAAGGGGGCATACCGCTCAACTCCGGCTTCAGTATCAGTTTCATCCGTCTTTGAAAGGTTTCAAAGAGTTTCCAGCGGATCACAGGAATATCAAGCAGCACATCTCCCGGCACATGATATACCTCTGTGGGTTCCGCAGCGCGAACCTGGAACAGGCTGGTTGTCCCGAAAAGGACGCATTCCTCCCCGAAAAAATGACCCGATGTCAGTGTCTCAAAGACTTCTTCTTTAATATATCTTTGCAGTTTTCCACGTTTGACCAGAAATATTGTTGAGTGAATTTCCTTGGGAAACACCTGCCCTCCTGCATAACAGTGAAAGCGCATGGCCTGGGCGAGTTTGTTTTGGATCGGGTAGGAAACCACTTCTCCGAACAGCCATGTTTTCTGGAGAAATTCCCGATTGTCTTGCAGACGCCTGATGTTGGCGTACAGTTTGTTCTGTTTCACAAACTTGAAATACAGGGTTCTGGGGAGCCTCAGCGCCTGCACGAAATTGGTCGCACGGTAGGTTCCTATTGACGGAACCCTGTACAATCCGGACATTTCTCCGATCAGGGCACCTGCGGACAGGATATTATGCACACCAAGCTCGGCCTGAATAAATTCCACGTTCCCTGTCAGTATCAGGTAAACATCATCATTGACAACGCCGCCTTTTAAAAGGATGGACTCCGGATTAAATGTGACCAGGGGGTTGTTCAGCAGGATTTTCAACTGATGCATCGGCGCGGAAGGGAAGTAGGATTTCAGAAAGTCAATGGCATAAGTATGCAGATAATTCTGAGACGTGGGAATTAAAATATCCACCATTCCGAAAGGTGCGCCCGAACCGATCTCTTTTTGTTTGTTGCTCAGAGGCACTGATGTATGAGACAGGATGATCTTATCCGAAGGATCATCTTTAAAATCATCTGCATCCCCGTGGATCATTCCCCCTCCGACATCAAGCTTCTTGATATGCACTTTTGTCAGATATTCTTTTTTTATCCGGTCGAAATATTCCTGGGAGATGCCGATTTGCGAATCGTCATCTGTGATCATTCCCTTGAGGACATTCAAAGCGACAATGTCCGCAAAATGGGCGTAAGCCCGATATCCGTCCTCCCACAAAGTGCGGAATATGAGAATGCTGGTTTCCACCGGATGCGGTGAAAAGAGCGGTTTTACCTCCAGTCCGTTAATATCGTTCCACTTGTCAAAGTCGAGATCATGCACTTCAAAGTAGTCAAACAGATTTTTCTCTTCTATGGACATCAGGGCGGACAGCTTTTTGGAGACAGAGGCCCGGACCAGGGGCGTGGAATAATATTTGATCCGATGATCCGCACGCATGAGCGTTGTAAAACCGGCAAAATGGTCGTCATGCGCGTGGGTATGAAAAATGCCCTCAATCTCATTCACGCCGATCCCCAGAGCCATAAGGCTGTACAGCACATTCGGCCCCGCGTCAATCAGATATATTTTTCCCTGGAACATCAGTATGCTGGACATGCACGGACGGTTGACATTCCATCCGTTTCCTTCCCCTGCATGAATGACCGCGAAATATTCCCGATCAATATGATGAAAGCCCAAAGTGTAGGGGGCACCGTAACTTTCATGGGGGGCCAGGTTCAGATCAACGTAAGCTGTTTCTCCCTGATACTTAAATTCAAACACGTTCAGGCGAATACGGCGGATAAAAACTCCGTTTCTGATTTCAACAGGGTCGCCTTCAACGATCCGGGTGTCCAGAAGGTCTTCCACAGGACGGATGCTTCCGAAAGCAAACTTCAGCTTGAGACGCATCATTTCATGCGCTGTTTCCGGATTTATCCCGGTATTCCTGATCTCCTCTTCGGAAATCAGGCCGTAATTCCCCCGGTAAATGTACTGCATCTGGGCTTCCACCTGCTCTGTCAGACCGATCAGCAGGGGTTTGATCCCTGTATTGTTCGGATGGTTCGGCAGCATCATTCCCTGATTGTACAGCATCTGCAATACAGGAAACTCCGCCAGATTTGCAAAACTTCCGCTCTGCAACAGCACATCCGAAAGCAATACAGCGTTCGGACCGGTTTCAAACGAGATGCCGTTCTGTTCTTTGGTGACAATCAACCCTCGTTTCATCAAATGTTTCACACTGTCAGCCGGGCAGCCGCACAACACAGAAAGCTGAGCTTCCGGAATTTCTATCAGAGATACCCCTTCAGCAACTTGTATTTTTTCTATTTTTGTCATCAGTTTCACTCCTGTTTGACGAAAGTGTTTTGGAAGCGGGACACAGCCCTGTCCCTGAAAATCAGTCAGCAGATACCATCAGCAGATCAAATTTTATCAGCCCCCTTATCATCTTTGTTTCTTTTTTTCAACAGATATTAAATAATTCAGCCGGACCGCGTGAACAGAACGCTGTTTGCCGAATTCTCAGCCTCTTTTTATGAAAAAACGATAAGCGTATTTATCAGGTTCAGGATGGCGAGAATCAATAAAATTTTCCAAACACCTTTGCAGGAAATTTTATTTTCGGTCTGAACTGTATGGCCGCAAACTGTTTTCCCAGCAGATTCTCATCGCAGAAGGAGCAATGGTGCCGGGTCATTCCGGCCAGCTCGTATAAGAGTTTATTTCTGTCTCCCTGAGACAATTCTCCCCATTTTCCATGATCTTTGAACCAAGTCGGAATCGGTGTTCTTTGCATTTTTTTCATCGTCCGAGTTCTCTTTCCTGTTACAAAAACGTCGGAGTGCAAAAATTAAGCGAAGCGGTTTTTTGCACAAAAACATCGGAGTGCAAAAATTAAGCGAAGCGGTTTTTTGCACAAAAACGTCGGAATGCAAAAATTAAGCGAAGCGGTTTTTTGCACAAAAACGTCGGAGTGCAAAAATTAAGCGAAGCGGTTTTTTGCACAAAAACATCGGAGTGCAAAAATTAAGCGAAGCGGTTTTTTGCACAAAAACGTCGGAATGCAAAAATTAAGCGAAGCGGTTTTTTGCACAAAAACGTCGGAGTGCAAAAATTA